>CAYOWG010000012.1:0-17266 GCA_964407605.1 uncultured Sulfurospirillum sp.
AAATAAAAAAGTATGGGCAGGCTGTCACCTAGCATACCTTTATGAGGGGATTATAGCATATTATTTTAGATTATGTGTTAGCTCTTCTAAAATCACAGTTGCATAAGAGCCTTTAGGTAGGCTAAAGTGCATCTCAAACCAGTTCTCTTCATCTATATATCTTGACTCTACATCTTTTAAAAATGCCCATCCAAATCTACGAGCACCATCCATCTGCTTTAAAAATGGCTCAGATTCAGCGTATATTTTTGCATCTATCTGGCTTGAAAAACCTTCGCTTTGCATACTTCTGTGACCAGGCAACCAGCCTGTTATAGTTGTATCTTTACTCTCAAATCTCTCTATCTCATCTTCAAGATTCTCGACTATAAAAGGCTTTCCATTTGGATAGTGATGAGCTACATCTCCCTTAAAAACCTTGAAAAACTTTTTCTGCTTCCTTAGAGATTTGATTAACTCTTTTGAGAAGCCAAGAGCTTTAGAGGCTTCAATGTCATCAAATCCATCAAGTATATGAGAGATTTCAAGGCGATATGAGAGCCAGTTGTTGAAAAGATAGCTTTGATATGAGCTTATGAAAAACATCTTCATTTTTCTTTTTCTCTCTCTTCTCTTTCCCTCAAGTATTTCGCGACCTAATATGTAGTTATCTCCCTCTCTTCCAAATCTTTGATAGCCAAAAAAGTTTGGGAAGCCCTCTTTTTTAAGAGTTTTAAGAGCATTTGTTAGTTTTTGCCCATCTATCTTGTTTACTCGTTTTAACCTTATAAAAAATCTATTGCCTTTTAGGTGTCCTGTTCGTATCTTGTTGTTGTGATATGTTTTTGAGAGTATCTTTATCTTGTCATCACTAAAGTTTTCTAGCTTCTCTTCGTAGTTTTTATGAACTGATACATATTGTGTAGTCATGCCATCTTTGTCTTTGAGTCCAGCATAACCAAAATCACGAGTTTTAGCACCACAAGCCTCGCTGAGTCGTTGAACCATCTGCCAAGTTGTAAGATCTTTTTTTCTTACATGTAGGACTAGATGCTCTCCCTCGCCACTAAACTCATATAGCGGTATTTCATTGACAACAAAATCATTTGAGTTTTTAGTAAATAAAACATTGATAGGGGAGTGGTTTAAAAAAAATAGTCTTTTCATTTTGTTTCTCTTTTTTAATAATAATACCGAACTATAGCGAAAGTTTTCTAAGTATTAGCCCATAGGGTAGAGTATATTTGTATTCACTAAATCAAGTTCTCTAGAGAGCTCATCGCTTATCTTGTACTCAAGTCCAGCTAAAGTATCATCGAGCTGATTAGCACTACTCGCCCCGATGATAGTAGAGGCTACAAAATCAAAACTCATACTCCAAGCAGTTGCTAAGGTGGTGAGACTGACTTGATACACTTTTGCGATTTTCAAGTACTCTTGGGTTGCCAAGAGGGTTTTTTGATTTAAAAATCTTTGAGCTTGAGCTTGAATGCGAGGGTTTTTGTTGTTAAGATATTTTGTAAATCTCGCCTCTGCTGGATATATTTTTTGATTATATTTTCCTGTTAGTACACCTCCAGCTAAGGGAGAGTAGGGCAGTAGAGATATGTTTTCTTTAGTACAAACTATTGCTAATTCATCTAAAAATCTTCTATTTAGCATAGAAAAATTATTTTGTATAGATTGAAATCTATTCAAGTTTTTAAATTTTGATACTTCATTTGCTTTTGTTAGTCCATAAGCACTATCGTTTGAAGTTCCTATGTATCTTATCTTTCCTTGTTTTATCAACTCATCAAGAACATAAAGACTCTCTTCTATCGGCACCGTCATATCCGGCCAATGTACTTGATATAGGTCTATATAGTCAGTTTTTAGTCGCACAAGAGTATCTTCAAGAGCTTTAGTGATATGGAACCTATCTATCGCAGTAAGTCCGTGTCTGATAGGTGGAACAAACCATCCATTTGCTGCTCCAGCGACTTTGGAAGCAAGTATGATAGAGTCTCTAGGTTTTGTTTGAAGCCACTCGCCCACTATCTCTTCTGTTAATCCAGCATATTTTTTTGAAGGAGGAACTGGATATAGTTCAGCAGTATCAAAAAAATTGATACCCATATCATAGGCTTTATCCATGATTTCAAAAGACTCTTTTTTGTTGCAAGTGCTACCAAATGTCATAGTCCCAAGGCAGATAGGACTAACCCTTAAGCCACTTTTGCCAATGTATCTATATCTCAAACGCTATCCAGATAGACTTTTGTCTGTTTTATTTTATTCATATTCGCAAGTATCTCACTTTTTTTGTGATCAACAAGCTTTATAGCCTCACCGACAAGAGCCAAAGCCTCCTGAGCTTCCTCTTTTACTTCATACTTCGGGATTTTTTCTATAAGAACTCCTATCTTGACTATATCCTCTTCGATGATAGCGATTTTGAGACTATTGAGCCATTTCATAAGCGGTCTCTTCGTTCCAAGTAGCAAGAAGAGTTTTAGTTACGCTTAAAACCTCATCTAGCTTTGTTGGGTCATTGTTTATGTTTGATTCACCTAGGAGTTTAATTTGCTGAGCGTATATACCACTTAGGTAGTGAGCTATCTCTCCACTATCATAGTTTAGTGAGTTTATTAACTCTGTAAAGATGGCTGTTGTTCTATTGATCCAATAGACTTTCTTCTCTACATCTTTTAGCTCTATTGATTTTTTTGCTTGAGAGGTAAATCTTAACACTCCCTCAAAAAGCATTTTGATTAGTTTTTCTGAAGACTCTATCGATGCATTGTTTTGTGAATACGCCAAATACGCTAAATTTGTTCCCATAATTTTTCCTTAATTTTTATCTGCAAATGATGCTTCTATCATCATTGAGAGTGATTGAAACTGCGAGTTTAATCTATTTATGATAGCATCATGTGCCGCAAATCTTTTTGCCATTATTTCATATCTGACATCTAGCCTATTTGATGTTTCTACTCTCTCTTCAAGTAGTGATTTTTGCTGATTTTCCAATCTTTTTTCAAGTACGCTTAGAGTAGAGTTTTTACCAGATATCATTTCTTCTAGTCTATCGTTGAGTGTTGTAAATATACCTACTGTTGTTTCGCTTCTTCCGCTCGTTGTGCCTGCACTAAGACCAATTGATGCTAGTTTAGCACTATCACCACTTATAGATATGTCATTTGCACCAAAGCTTTTTAATATAAGAAAGCTATTGGAGTTATCAAGCACGGCTTCAATGTTTGAGATATTTGCACTATTTATTGCATTTTGTAGTGCTACTGCATTTTGTGAGGCTGTTCCTGTGAGGCTGACGACTATATTGCTGCCATTTATGCTAAAGTCTCCATGGGTTATATCTATATTGCCTGCATTTACGGCAGAGCCAGTTATGGTAGTAGTATGGTGTGTTGTCATCCCTCTAAAAAAGCTCTCTACATCTTTTGAATCACTTGCAAGCTTATCCTCTATTATAGATTTATCAAGCTCAAGCATGCCTGTATTGTTTAGTGTGATACCATAGTTTGCAAGGCTTCTTCCTTGTTCATCCACGGACAGTAATTCTCTATTGAGTGTTGATTTTATCCCATTTATCTCGCTAACGCCTTGAAAAACTCCAGATGTTCCTAGATTGCTATCAAACTTAGTAGCTTCTTTGAGGTTGTCCATAAGCTCATTGTAGCTCGATATAAAAGTTTCTAGATTGCTGATAATATTTTCATTATTTTGCTTGATAGATATGTTGCTAATGCCTGTTTCGTTTAGAGTAACAGATACGCCAACAATCAAATCATCAAAACTATTTGTTGCTCTTGTGATATCGATTCCATTGTATTTAAACTGAGCATCTTGTGCCATAGATACATTATTGAAAGCCAAATCAGTAACCGCTGTACCTCCGCCCGTTGAAGTAACAGTGATATTTTGATCCGCTCCAGTTTGTGTTGATTTCATGATAAGTCTATATGGCTCAGCCCCGCCTATATTGAGAATCGAGGCGGTAACTTTTCCGTCTGTTTTATCAAAAATCTCATCTTTTAGTTGAGCTAGAGTTGTGCCAGCATTGACATTGATATCATAGTCGTTTCCGTCTATGTTTATAGTGATAGTATCAGCAGTTGATGTAAATGTTGCAGTTTCGCTTAAAAATGCTTTTGACTCTACTATATCGCTTTTTGCTAACTGTATGACATCGATAGAAAAGTCTTGAGGGGAAGTTCCTGCTAAAACTTTTACACTAGCAGAGTCTCCGCTAACTGAACTCTCTCTTTGCAGATAGCTTAGCTCACTTGAAAGAGAGCTTGTCGCACTTTTGAGAGTAGCTGCCATGATAGTTAGTATGTCTAAATCTGCTAGTTTAGTTTTTGTACTTTCTAGCTTTCTGTCTATGGGAGCGATTTGATTTTTATCATCAACTGCACGAAGTTGTTCGATAACATCATAGCTAAGTGCCCCTTTGCTACCAAGTCCTAGATTGCTTATTGAGCCAGACATGCATTATCCTTTTTTATCAAAGATAGTTCCAATAATCTCTTGCATCTTTTCAGAAAGAAGCATTGCCTCTTCAGTTGGGATTTTTCTTATCATCTTTCCTGTGCTTCTCTCCATCACACTGACAAACATAGTGCCTATCTTGTCGTTATAACCAAACATAACATTTGTGTCTAATGCTCTCATATTAGAGTTTAGTTTTTCAACAATCGTAGTTAGTTTTTGGCTAATGTCTTGCTCGTTTAGTGCATCATCTTTTGCACTTTTTTCCATTTGATGAGAGGTTTCCACTGGTCTTGTTTGTACTGCTGCCTCTGCTTTTGGCACGCTTACCGCAGACTGAACCTGTTTGCTTGTCGAGCTAAAAATGTCCATTTCATTCTCCTTGAGAGTCTTTCTTTATATATTTACTAACCTTAACATCGACAAAAAAGAATTTCTTTTTATACTTTTATGCAGTTATTATTTAAATTATTATAGTATTAGGAAAACTATTTGGAGTGAGCTTGTGAAAATTGCTTTGGCATGTGAGTCTATTTTGTTAGAAAAATCTTTAACTATATTTTTAAAAAACTTTATTGTGCCTTATAAGCAGTGTGATTTTGTTATTAGTGACAAAGATATTGAGGTTGATAAACCCCTTTTTTTTATAGCTACTGAAAATTCTAATCTCAACATTCCTTTCACGAAGAGTGCATTGATGTTGAAAATAGAGAAGTTTTATAACTCTTTGGGTGAAAAAAAAGAGGATCAGGTAGTTAAAAAAGTGAGCATCGATGAGCTTGAAAAGAAGATAACAAAACTTACAGACAGTTTTAGAGAAGATTTAGTAAGTGTCATCAAAGAGTATTATGAGAAGTGACACCCTTAGCAAAAAAATAATCGCAGGCAAATACAAAAACAAAACCATAACTCTTCCATCACTCAAAAGCACAAGAAGCACAAAATCCATCACGAAAGAGTCTTTGTTTAATACGCTCCAGTTTGATATAGTTGGCGAGAATTTTGTAGAGGTATTTGGAGGAAGTGGCTCGATGGGACTTGAAGCATTGAGTCGTGGAGCAAGCCATGCATACTTTTTTGAAAAAGACAGAAAGGCTTATTCTATATTGTCTCAAAACTGCAGAAGTATAGCCTCGTATGACACTACATGTATAAGCGGAGATAGCTTTGAAAAGTTCCCACAGTTTATACAAAAGCTAAAACAGAAGGCATTTTTCTATTTTGACCCTCCTTTTTCTTCGCGCAAGGGGATGGAGGATGTATATACTAAAACCATAAAACTTATAGAGATGATACCAAAAGAGCTAGCAAATCTAATCATAATAGAGCATATGAGCAGTCAAAATATGCCAGATATTATCGGTAATTACAAAATCAAAAAAACTAAAAAATTTGGAAAAACCTCACTAACGATCTACATGTAAAGATGGAACAACTATTGCTTTAACTTTGGTACTAAAGGGTACCTCTAATAATAGAGATACCCTAATGCCAAAGGATAAGTATGAGATACCAAAGGATAAGTATGAGGCTTGTATCTGTTTTTTTTCTGCTACTACTAACTCTAACATCACTAAATGCTGGAAAAATCAGAGAAATAGCCAATATAGTAGGCGTAAGAGAGAACCAAGTCATAGGTTATGGACTAGTTGTTGGACTTGACGGCACAGGTGATGGCTCATCTTCAGAATTTACAATCCGCTCTATCTCAAATCTTCTTCAAACTGTTGGCGTAAAAATAGACCCAGAGGATATAAAGTCAAAAAATGTAGCAGCGGTTATAGTTACGGCTTCTCTTCCTTCATTTGCAAGACAAGGCGATAGACTCAATGTCAATATCTCATCTATTGGTGACGCAAAATCACTTGAGGGTGGAACGCTTTTACTAACTGCTTTAAAGGGAGTGGATGGAAACATATATGTACTTTCTCAAGGCTCAGTTACAATTGGCGGCAGAAACACAAAGGGTGGTGGACAAAAAAACCACGCAACCGCTGGAACAGTTTTTGATGGAGGCATAATAGAAAGAGAGATTGCTTATGATATATATAATCAAAACCATGCAAAACTTAGTCTAAAAAACTCAAACTTTAAAACTGCCGTTTCAGTTCAAGATGCTTTAAACCAGTATTTTGATGAAAAAATAGCAGTTGCAATTGATCCTAGAACTATAAAACTTACAAAACCTATCAATCTTACTATGATTGAGTTTTTAGCTAAGACTCTTGAGGTTGATGTGCATTATCAAAGAGAACAGAAGATTGTTATAGATGAGAGGACTGGGACTATAGTCTCTGGCATCGATATCAAAGTTGATCCTGTTGTGATAACTCATGGGGATATTACGATCAAAATATTTCCACGAGAAGAGATTTTAGATGAGATGCTCGAAGGTGGAGTAGATATGAAAGATGGAATTCACATTGGCAATAATGAAAACTTGCTCAATATGAAAGAAGGCAAGATAACAGTCGCAAACCTAACAAGAGCACTTCATAAACTTGGAACAAAGCCAAAAGATATAATCTCAATTCTTCAAAATATCAAACGAGCAGGTGCGATTAGAGCTAAGTTGGAGGTGATTTGATGGTGGATAACACAATGGCGATTATGCACAGCACATATAGCCCACAAAATATAAATATAGTAAATAGTTCAGATGCAAAACTAAAAGAGCAGACAGATAAGTTTGAAGCTTTTTTTATAAAGAAGGTTTTGGATATTTCACTAAAAAATGAAAACAAGTTATTTGAAAAAGACCCTGGTGATAAGATATACAACTCTATGTATAACGACGCTATGAGTAACTCTTTGACTGGCAAGTTTGGTTTTAGTGAGATGTTATTTAACTTTTTAAAAGAAGAGCGTTAAGTTTTTTCATTTTTGTCCGATATTATAGTAAGATATACATAAAGGTCATAAAATGATTTCAACAGTACAGGCTGGCACAGCCGCCTATTTGCAGCAGGTAAACTCTAAAGAGAAAAAAGAGTTAGCACCTGTTAGTGAAGTAAAAAAGATGGACAAAGTCGAATTTTTAAAAGAGCAGATTCAAAGTGGAGAGTATAAAATCGACACTCAAAAAACTGCAGAGGCGGTAGCCAAAGATTTGATTTAGTCCTATTATAAGGGACAGCAATGCTACAACACTATCTACAAACTTCGATTGAAGATATAGAAAATCTCATAGAATTAACCAATAAAGATATAATTGACATAAAAGAAGCCAAGCACGAAACTATTTTCAATAGAACCAAGATAAAAAATGATTTAGTCAAATCTTTTGAAAATAAAAAATCCATGCTTGACAATGAACTCGTAAAACTAGTCAAAAGTAGCGATGGCAAGCAACTTGAAGATATTCTTGATGATGCTCAAAGAGAGCTGCTTGAAACCATGAAAGACAGACTCTCGACACTTAAGCTAAAAAACAAAGAGTATGCTAGGTTTGTAGTTACTTTGAGTGAGTTTTATAACTCTCTTTTGGATAGCGTTTTCCCAAGAGATTTAGACGGATATGAGAGACTAAGCCATAAGCCAGCTTCACTTTTAAAAGTAAGAGCCTAGTTATGGGTCTTTTTAGTACGCTAAATACTGGCATATCAGGGTTAAATGCTTCACAAGTTGCCATAGGTACTGCAGGACACAATATAGCCAATGCAAACAATAAGTTTTATACTAGGCAGCGAGTTGTAACTCAAGCAAGCATACCTTTTCACACAAGCCCTGGAGATATAGGGACGGGAGTCAGCGTAGCAACAATAGCAAGAATTTATGATGAGTTTGTATATACTAGATTAAAAGAGAGCTCAAATACACTTTCTTATGATGCTTTTAGTAAAAAATCACTTGAAGAAGTTGCAAAATACTTTCCTGATTTAGATGGTGTTGGACTTAGTGTTGACATACAAAACTACTTTGCCTCATGGAATGATTTAGCGTCAAATCCAGATGATGCAGCTCAAAAAATAGCACTTGTTCAAAGTTCTATGACTCTCTCAGCAAACCTAAAAAGCTTAAGAGACAATGTAAGAGCTCTACAAGACTCCATAAATGAACAGTTAAAAACAAATCTCAATGAGATAAATAGCATAGGTGAGAAGATAGCAGAGCTAAATATAGCTATAAGTAGAGTTGAGGTAAGCGAGCCAAATCGAGCCAATGATCTAAGAGACCAAAGAGACCATCTTGAGCTTACACTTGCGGATTTAGTCAATGTCTCTGTTTTTAAAGGCGATATGATAAGCGAAAACCATATAGACCCAAACCTTACAGACCAAGGAACAGGCTATCATATGAATATAGCAGGACACTCTTTTGTCGATGGTTTTACTTTTCATCCTTTAGTTATCAATAACACGGATAATGCTAGCAGCTACTACTCAGTATATTCACAATCTCAAGATGGCTCAAGCGTTGAAATTACAGATAAGCTGATGGGCGGAAAAGTTGGAGCGATGCTTGATTTACGAGGAAGAAAGATGGATCCAGCACTCAACAACGGATTTCCAGCTGATGGGACTCTGCAGGGATATATAGACAACTTGGATAGTTTTGCAAAAACATTCATAGAGCAGACAAACAATCTATATGCAAGAAGTGCCCAGCCTAGCATGACTTCACTTTTAAATCATGAGCTCAAAGATGATACTGTTTTAGTAAACCATTCCATATCTCTCAATAGAGGGTCGTTTGATGTGATTATGTATGATATGCAGGGTAATGAAGTTGGGAAAAAAACTATAGAGATAAACTCACTTACAACTATGAGCGAGAGAGATAGTTTTGGTGTTCCATTAGAAAGCAGTATCGTAGGTCAGTTCAACAAAAGCACAGATGACAATGATGACAATAATCCACTAAATGATATCGATGATTTTTTTAATGCAGTTTACATGTATGATGAAACAACGAAACAAGGCTCACTCTCTTTTGATTCAAAAGATAGCTTATCAGGATATACAATAGCAATAGAGGACAATGAGACAAATTTTGCAGGAGTTATTGGACTAAGTCCTTTTTTAGAGGGAGATAGTGCTACAAGTATGAGCGTTGTGTCAAAGTATGTAGATAGCCCTGCTAAAGTAAATGCTTATAGTGCTTCAGTGCTTGGAAACAATGAAGTAGCCAATGATATGGTTCAAATGCAGTATGAAAAACTTGATTTTTATATACAAAACGGTAGTATCATATCTGAAACAGTTGAGGGATTTTATAGGTTTATTACAACTGCGATTTCTACTGACGGAGAGAACGCCAATAGAAGTTTTGAGACAAGCACTGCACTTTTTAACACTATAAATGCAGAACATCAATCTATAAGTGGTGTCAATATTGATGAAGAGTTAGCAAGTTTGATGAAATTTCAAGCAGCTTATGGGGCTAATGCAAAATTAATTACAACAATCGACCAGATGTTAGACACTCTTTTAGGATTAAAGCGCTAGTGAAGTTTCCACTTTTTAGTACGATTTCGATTATTAGCGTACTTTTTGTTTGTTTTTTTGGATTATATTTTTATTCTGGTTTGGCTTATCAACTAAATCCTGAAGCTATACTTTTGCCACCATCTTGGGAGCATCCACTAGGAACTGACAGGCTTGGCAGAGACCTATTGGCAAGAGTGATGGAGGGCGGCAAGATATCACTTACTATCGGTCTAATTTCTGCTGTTATCACTAGCTTGGCTGGATTGATTATAGGGGTTAGTGCTGGTTTTTTCAAGGGTAAAACTGATAAAACTATCATAGTTTTGATTGATTTATTTTTAACTTTTCCTACTTTCTTCCTACTTTTGGCACTCATCAGCTATGTGAATGCATCAGTATGGGTTATCATAGTAGTTATATCTGTCACTGGATGGATGGGAATGGCTAGGATGATCAGGAGTGAGAGTTTTGCTATCTCAAATGCTTCATATATAAAAGCTCTTAAAATAGGCAAAGTAAACTCTCTGAAAATCATACTCAAATACTTTACGCCCATACTTGCTCCTATATTTTTTATAAGTTTTACTTTTGGCATAAGTGGAGCGATTTTGGCTGAGAGTGGGCTTAGTTTTTTAGGCATCGGCATAAATCCACCACAGATAAGCTGGGGGACTATCTTGAGTGAGGGAAAGGAGGTTATCGATATAGCTTGGTGGCTTAGTTTTTTTCCTGGACTTATGATTTTTATTGTAACTTACTCTTTGATAAACATATCTGATTATTTACAAACCAAAACAGACTCAAAAGAGCAGTATGTTTAACAAGGTACATGCCTTATTGATAAAAGAAGCCCAAAAAAGAGATAATCAGCTTGAATTAACACAAGAGAGACCTGATCCGTTGATGGTAGCAAAAAAATACAACGATGAGTATATTTCTCTTGTTTGCGCTCTTTTCGCATATGGTAATGCAAAGTTGATTGTGAAGTTTTTGAGCAGTCTTGACTTTTCTTTACTAGATAATGATAAAGATATAAGTGAAAACTACTACTACAGATTTCAATCAAATCAAGATATAGTTGAGTTTTTTAAGACTATGAGATTACTTAAAAGCAGAGTCTCGATTGAGAGTAAATTTTGCGAAGAATATTTGCACAATAAAAATATATTAGAGGGCATAGGCTCAATTATCTCTTACATGTATGATATTAATCCTTACCGTTCACGAGGGTATGAGTTTTTGATAGGAAAAATCCCTACATGTAAAACAAACTCTGTATACAAAAGATGGAATATGTACTTGCGCTGGATGGTTAGAAGTGATAATCTTGATATGGGGTTATGGTCAAGTGTTGATAAAAAAGACCTACTTGTTCCGCTTGACACACATACTTTTAAACTAGGACAAAAACTTGGGCTTATAAAAAGAAAAAGTTATGATTTTAAAGCTGTTTTAGAATTGACCGAGTCATTTAAGCAAATAGACTTAGATGACCCAGTAAGGTTTGATTTTGCTCTTTACCGTCTAGGGCAAGAGCAAATTATCATTCCATAGTATCAGCAGGGATATGAACAAAACCTTCCATGATAATTCTAGCACTTCTACTCATACTAGCTTTTTCGACCATATTATTTTCGCCGATGATCGCTCCAACTTTTAGAGTCCCAGAGGGATGTCCGAAAGTTACACTATCTTTTTTACCTCCCCCGCTAGCTTCATTGACTAGAGTTCCAGGTATGCAAGCAGCAACACCGATGGCAACAGAAGCAGTTCCCATCATAGCATGATGGAGTTGCCCCATAGAAAGTGCTCTTACATTGAGGTCTATATCAGAACTTTTTATCTTTTTACCACTTGATGAGGTATAGTTTTGAGCTTTAGAAACAAAAGCAACTTTTGGAGTGTGAGCTTTTGTTTTTGCTTCTTCGATGTCAGTTATCAGCCCCATTTTGATTGCTCCATAGGCTCTAATTGTTTCAAATCTCTCTAATGCTTCATTGTCAGAGTTGATGTCAGATTGAAGTTCGCACCCTTTATATCCTATCTCATCCGCATCCAAAAATATAGTAGGAATTCCAGCAGTAATCATAGTCGCTCTAAATGTTCCGACTCCTGGAACTTCAAGCTCATCTACCAAGTTTCCAGTTGGAAATAGCTTCTCAGAAGGGTCCACAGGAGCCACAAACTCCAAAGCAATCTCAGCTGCAGGAAATGTAACACCATCAATCATATAATCGCCCATCTCTTGGACTCGCCCATCTTTCATAGGAACATAGCAAAGTATAGTTTTTTTGATATTGGCTTGCCAGATTCTAACAATCTGTATTCCGTTTTCCACCAAGTTATCTACAAAGCCACTTTTAATCGCAAAAGGACCAACAGCACTAGAGAGATTACCGCAGTTTCCACTCCAATCTATAAATGCTTTATCGATTGAGACTTGCCCAAAGTAGTAATCAACATCATGGTTTTCTTGGGAGCTTTTTGAAACAAGAACAGTTTTACTTGTGCTTGATGTTGCTCCACCCATACCATCTATCTGCTTACCATAAGCATCAGGACTACCAACAATTCTCAAAAGTAATTTATCTTTTGCTTCTTGGCTCTCCCTAGCCTCTTTTGGCAGGTCTTCTATACGAAAAAAAGTCCCCTTGCTAGTGCCACCACGCATATATGTAGCAGCTACTCTTATCTGAGGTGCATCACCCATCTAATCTCCTTTTACGAAATCTTTAGCAAACTTTTGCAAAATTCCACCAGCATTATATACTTCTACTTCTGCACTAGTGTCAAGCCTACATGTAACTGGGATTTTAACCACTTCGCCGTTTGCTCTTGTCATGATAACCGTAAGAGTAGTTCTTGGCTCAATATCACCTTGAACTTCATAAGTCTCACTACCATCTATCTTATAAGTATGCCTAGTCTCGCCATCTTTAAACTGCAAAGGTAATACGCCCATACCAACAAGATTGGTTCTGTGAATCCTCTCAATACTCTCAGCCATAAGCACTTCAACACCAGCAAGTCTTACACCCTTTGCAGCCCAATCTCTTGAGCTTCCTTGACCGTAGTTGATGCCTGCAATTATTATAAGAGGCTGTTTTCTGCTCATATAAGTCTCGATAGCTTCCCACATACGACTTACTTTGCCCTCAGGCTCAATCCTAGTAAGCGAGCCTTGTATGACTTCGCCGTTTTCATCTTTTACCATCTCATTGAATAGTTTTGGATTGGCAAGTGTCGCTCTTTGAGCTGTGTTGTGATCCCCACGGTGTGTTGCATAAGAGTTAAAATCAACATCAGGAAGTCCCATCTTAGCACAATACTCGCCAGCAGCACTATCAGGCAGTATAGCATTTGAAGGCGAGAGGTGATCTGTTGTGATGTTATCAGGAAAAACACCAAGCGGTCTCATGTTTTTAAGTGCTGGCTTACCCATAAACTCATCTTTCCAATAAGGAGGCTTGTTTATATATGTGCTTTTTGTGTTCCACTTATAAAAAGGAGAAATCTCGATATCACTCAATGCACTTTTTTCAAACATAGGATCATAGATTTTTGTAAACATCTCTGGTTTAACCGAAGCTGCAACAACTCTATCTATCTCTTCATCATCTGGCCAGATATCTTTTAGTGTTATATGATTTCCGTTTTTATCATACCCCAATGAGTCTTTTTCAATATCAAACCTTATCGACCCAGCAAGAGCATAAGCGATAACTAGAGGAGGAGAGGCCAAAAATGACTCTTTTACATAAGGGTGTATTCTTCCATCAAAGTTTCTGTTTCCTGAGAGTACTGCTGTTGTGTAGATGTCATTATCTACTGCTTCAGCTTGGATTTTGGGGTCAAGTGCACCACTCATACCGTTACATGTAGTACAGGCAAATCCTACAATCCCAAAGCCCAGATTTTCAAGCTCACCAAGTAGATTTGCTTCTTTTAGGTACTCTTCGACAACTTTTGAGCCAGGTGCTAGAGATGATTTGACCCAAGGTTTTCTTTTTAGTCCAAGCCTGTTTGCATTTCTAGCAATCAGTCCAGCAGCAATCACATTTCTTGGATTACTTGTGTTTGTACATGATGTAATCGCAGCGATCAAGACTGCACCATCAGGCATCTTGCTACCATCACAATTAAACTCTTTTGTGATACCTACTTTTTGAAGAGTACTTGTTGGTACAAGATTGTGTGGTTTTGAAGGACCTGCAAGCGACCTTGTAACAGTCGATAAGTCAAACTCAAGCACTCTATTATAAGTGGCACTTGCAAAGGAGTCAGTCCATAAGCCGTTTGCTTTTGCATATATCTCAACAAGCTTTACTTGCTCAGGCTCACGCCCAGTCAATGTCAAATACTCCAAGGTTTGATTATCGATAGCAAATATAGCAGCACTTGCTCCGTACTCAGGAGTCATATTTGAGATTGTAGCTCGGTCTCCAAGGTTTAGATACTCCAAACCCTCGCCATAAAACTCCAAGTAAGAAGAGATAACTTTTTGCTCTCTTAAAAAACAGGTCATGGCGAGAGCTATATCAGTTGCGGTGATGCCTTTGGCTCTTACTCCAACTATATTGACCCCAACTATCTCAGGAACTCTCATAAAAGAGGGGTTTCCAAGCATCACATTTTCAGCTTCAAGCCCACCAACACCGATAGCTATAACACCAAGAGCATCAACATGAGGAGTGTGAGAGTCAGTTCCCACAAGAGTATCAGGAAATGCCAAACCATCGACACTGTGTACTACTGGCGACATCTTCTCTAGGTTTATCTGATGCATGATTCCGTTGCCTGGAGGGATAACATCTACATTATCAAATGCCTCTTTTGTCCAGTTTATGAAGTGAAATCTATCTTCATTTCTTCTATCTTCAATAGCTCTATTTTTAGTAAATGCATCTGGGTCGTATCCGCCACACTCAACTGCTAGAGAGTGATCAACTATAAGCTGAGTTGGAACAACAGGATTTACTTTTTTTGGATCTCCTCCAGCATCAGCGATAGCTTCTCTTAGACCAGCAAGATCAACAAAAGCCGTAAGCCCAAGAATATCATGAGTTACAACACGAGTAGGATACCAAGGAAAGTCCTTATCCGTTTTTTTTTCGATAAGCTGGATAAGTGAATCTCTTATATCTTGCCTTGGACATTTTCTGAGTATATTTTCACTTAGTACTCTTGAAGTGTAGTTCATCTTCTCAAATGCACCAACCTCTATATCCTCAACAGCTTCTTTTACATCAAAATATTCTAAATCAGTTCCATTTAGTTTTTTTCGATACTTTCTTTCCATTTACTAATCTCTATCAGCAAGTAGAGTAAACTCCAAGTCATGAGGACCCACATACTGAGCAGAAGGGCGGATGATTTTTCCATCTTCTCTTTGCTCGATGACATGAGCTCCCCATCCAGTCGTACGAGAGATGACAAACAAAGGAGTAAACATATCAGTTGGAACTCCCATCTGGTTGTATGAAACAGCTGAAAACCAATCAAGATTTGGGAACATTTTTTTAGTATCCCACATAACAGACTCTATGCGTTCTGCTACATCATACATAAGAGTGTCGCCATTTTCTTCAGAAAGCTCTTGTGCTACTTTTTTGATAACTACATTTCTAGGGTCACTTGAAGTATATACAGGGTGTCCAAAACCGATAATTATCTCTTTTTTTGCCATTCTTTCTTTGATATCCGCTTCAGCTTCATCCGCTGAACTATAACGCTCTTGAATCTTAAAAGCAGCCTCATTTGCACCACCATGCTTAGGACCTCTCAAAGCCCCTATAGCACCTGTAACTGCGGAGTACATGTCAGATTCTGTTCCAGCTATGACTCGTGCTGTAAAAGTTGAAGCGTTGAACTCATGTTCGGCATAAAGTATCAAAGATATATGCATAGCTCTTACCCATGATGCTTTTGGTTTTTTTCCATGAAGCAAGTGTAAAAAGTGCTCTGCTATCGTATCATCATCGCTTTGAAGCTTTATCTTTTTATTGTTGTGAGTGTAGTGATACCAGTAGAGTAGTATCGAGCCAAACGAAGCTATGAGCCTATCAACTATATCTTGTGCTTTATCTTTTGGGCGAGCATCACTCTCAGGCTCAATGCAGCCTAAAGCCGAACAGCCAGTTCTCATAACATCCATAGGATGAGTCTCTTTTGGAAGTTGTTCTAGTACGATTTTAACGGCGTCAGGTATATCTCTATAAGACCTTAGCTTGGTTTTGTACGCTTCTAGTTCAACTCTGTTTGGCAGTTTTTCATGGATAATCAAGTAAGCAATCTCTTCAAACTCTGCTTTTGTAGCAAACTCCAAGATATCATATCCGCGATAATGCAAGTCATTGCCCGTAAGTCCCACTGTACAAATCGCAGTATTTCCCGCGTTTGTACCTGAGAGAGCTACTGATTTTTTTGGTTTAAAACTCATCATTTCTCCTTTCTAAAAAGTGCATCTAGCTTATCTTCATAAGAGTGATAATCTAGCATATCGTATAGTTCCATTCTTGTTTGCATGATGTTTAGAGTGCTGTTTTGACTTCCCTCATTGAGAATAGCTTTAAAAACAGTAAGTGCTGCCTTGTTCATCGCTCTAAATCCTGAAAGAGGATATAAAACCATGTTTATTCCAACACTAGCAAGCTCTTCAACTGTAAACAAGGGAGTTGCTCCAAACTCAGTGATGTTTGCTAAAACTGGTACTTTTATCTCGCTTGTAAAGTCTTCATACTCTTTCAAAGTATGGATTGCTTCAGCAAATATCATATCAGCCCCAGCTTCAACATAAGCGTGAGCTCTTTTTAGTGCAGACTCTTGTCCTTCACTTGCATGTGCATCAGTTCTAGCCATGATTACAAAATCAGGGTCAGTTTTTGCATCAACTGCTGCACGGATTCTGTCGCACATCTCTTCGATACTTACAAGCTCCTTGTTTGGTCTATGTCCACATCTTTTTTGAGCCACTTGGTCTTCTATATGAAGTCCAGCCGCTCTAGCATTTGTCATCTCTCTGACTGTTCTTGCTATGTTAAAAGCCCCACCCCAGCCAGTATCAGCATCTACTAAAAGTGGCAAGTCACAACGACCTGTGATTCTTCTTATGTCGATACAAACATCCTCAAGCATAGTCATGCCCAAATCAGGAAGACCATAACTAGCATTGGCGACACCTGCACCTGAAAGATAGAGTGCTTTTGCTCCAGCTTTTTCAGCTTGGATTGCACTATATGCATTGATAACGCCAAGTATCTGCAACGGACTCTGCTTAGCTAGAGCATCTCTAAATTTTTTTCCTGCACTCTCTATCATTTTACCGCCTCCTTTAATTCGAACAAGTCCGAGTTAAATTCCTCGCG
>CAYOWG010000013.1:0-16221 GCA_964407605.1 uncultured Sulfurospirillum sp.
ATTTTAAGAAATTTCAATTTTAAATAACGGTCGAATAGGAGCCAATAAGTCTCTGCTAGGCAACTCAAAAAAGAGCAGGCTCCCTTAGGCTTTTTATTTTAAAACTTTTTCTGTGCAGTTTGGAGTATCCGTGCTCTTTTATCTCGCTTACATGTAGGCTTGTTCCGTAGCCTTTGTGTTTTTTGAAGCTGTACGACTTGTAGTCTTTGGCTATGCTGAACATGAAGCGGTCTCGGCTGACTTTTGCTAAGATGCTTGCTGCGCTTACTTCGGGTATTTTTGCATCTGCTTTTATCATGGTTTCCACTCCATCTACTCCAAAAGAGCTATTGCCGTCCATAAGTATATGACAATCTTCAAAATGTTTTTTTATGCTCGCAATCGCATCTCCAAGGCAGAAGCTAAGACCTTTTTTGTCTATGATGTCGTTGTCATAAAAGAGTATTTTGTGCTTGGAGTTTTCTATAATAGGATTATAGAGTAACTCTCTTTTTTTCTCACTAAGAGTTTTGGAATCATCTAAGCCCTCTATGCTGTTTTGTAAAACTACTCCAACAACGACTAAGGGACCAGCTATGCACCCTCGACCAGCCTCGTCTATGCCACATAATATTTTATTCATCCCAAATTATGCAATAGAATTGCTAAAATAGTACTTATGCTTGTGCCTACGGAGTTTGCAAAAAAATTGAGTTTAACCCGAAGATTAAGCGATGATTTTTGGGATTATCTTAGTCCTGTAAAGCCCAGTCCCAAAAAGGGACTATTGAGCATTTTATGTTTTTGAGCCAAAACTCACCTTCGTTTCCGATTGTAACAATATCTATCTTTTTAAGACCTAGCTCCTTTACATGTAGAAGCATCTTTTGCAGTTTTAGTTTTATCATCTCTTGGGGTAGAAATGGGATACATAAGACGCCATAGTTGTTGCTAGGTATATATAGGTCGATAAAATCAGTGTAGTACATAGTATGACCTTTTTTCATAAGCTCCAAAAAAACCATATTTTCAAATCTTTTTAGAAACTCTTTTTTAAATGTAAGAGCATTTTTGAGTGCAAAATCTATCAAAAATAGTTTTTTATTTGATTTGGCTGAGCCGTACTTCTCGACGAAAAAGAGCATCTGCTCATCTTGAAGTTTTCTTACTTTTTTATAGAGTGAGTCCTTTGATATCTTTATGCTTGGCTTTAGTTGGTTATATATCTGAAAAAGAGATACTTTTGAGCTCTGTGCTTCGCTGAACTTTTTAAAAATCTCAAACTCTAAACTATCTTTTAGCATGCTATGAAGCATCTCTTGCATCGACCAATGGACGCTGTTTGACGAGTTTAGTATAACTTGAGGGTATGAACCTATGTTTGCATAGAGCTCAAAGATATGCTCTATACTTGAGTGCCTTGTCTCAAAAGAGATAAACTCTTCAAAGTCAAGCGGGTAGAGAGTGAGTATATCAAAGCCCTCTAAGCTATCTCTACATGTAAGGACAATCTCTTCAACTTCTGGCAAGTCAAATGAGCCATCAAAGTTTTCAATAACAAGGATTTTTATAGGATTTTTTTTGATGAATGCTTGTAAGTTTTTTGCTATATCTTTTTTATCAACTCTTGTATCTTTCAAATCAACATATAAAATCTCTTTTTGCGAAAAATTTTGAAGATAATCTATAATCAAAGAGGTCTTTCCGCTCTTCATAACGCCATTTATGATGGTTTTTTTACTTTCGATTGATAGCTTTCTAGTAAAGAAGTGATTGTTTTTGTGTTTTATATCATAAAGATTTTCTAATATTTCCATAAAAATATTATAGTCTTTTCCTTTTTAAAAGGAAATAAAATCAAGTAATTTAGAGTACAAAGCCCAAGAAGCTTGACTTTTAAAGGAAGATTTTATTATAATCCTTTCCCTTATTAAAGTCATCCTTTGAGGTGACAAGTTCTTTATAGGGGTAGATATATGGAAAAAATTAGACTTAAACTCAAGGCATATGACCATAGAGTTTTAGATAGATCTGTTGCAGCAATTATAGAAGCTGTTAAGCGAACTGGCACTGAGATAAGAGGCCCAATTCCTATGCCAACAAAGATAAAGCGCTATACAGTGCTTAAATCACCACATGTTAACAAAACATCAAGAGAGCAATTTGAGATGAGAATTCATAGCCGTATGATAGATGTCATATCTGCTACAACTGAAACAATTGATTCACTTATGAAACTTGACTTAGCACCTGAGGTGAATGTTGAAGTTAGAGCTATGGGTAAATAGGGGTAGATGATGGAATATATAGTAAAAAAAATCGGAATGAGCAGAACTATAACTGTACCGAGTGTTCCTGTTACTCTTTTAAAAGTAGTAGAAGCAAAAGTTTGTGAAGTAGATGAGGCAAAGCGTGCGATAGTAGCATACGCAAGTGGCAAGAAGATAAACAAAGCAATCGTTGGTCAGCAAAAGAAGTATAACCTAAGTGCAGAGTTTAATCGTTTTGTAACTATGGATGTTGCAAACAGTGAAGCTGGAACGCTAGACACAGCACCGCTAAGCACAGCAATAAATCTAAAAGTAAGTTTTAACTCTAAAGGTAGAGGTTTTGCTGGTGTTATAAAGCGTCACGGTATGGCAGGCGGACCTGCAAGTCATGGTAGTCGTTTCCATAGAACTGGTGGTTCTATCGGTAATGCTGAATGGCCTGGTCGTGTTCAAAAAGGCAGAAAAATGCCAGGACGCATGGGTAATGTAAAAGTAACAGTAAAAAATAACATTGTTTCATTTGACATGGAGAATGGCATCCTAGCGGTTAAGGGAGCAGTTCCTGGACCAAATGGTGCAATAGGCAGAGTAAGGATTGTTAAATGAGTAGAGCAATAGTACTTAATGATAAATTTGAAAACTCAGGAGAGTTAGCTCTTCCTGAAAAATTTGAGGGCATAAACTCTCATAACTTACATATATATGTTAAGTCTTACCAAGCAGCTCTAAGAGCAAACACAGCTTCAACTAAAAGTAGAAGTGATGTGCGTGGTGGTGGTAAAAAACCATTCGCACAAAAAGGTGGCGGTAGAGCAAGAGCTGGCAGTAAAAGAAGTCCTATATGGGTAGGTGGTGGTAACGCTTTTGGTCCTAGAGCAAATAGAAACTATGAGCAAAAAGTGAATAAAAAACAGAAGAGATTAGCACTAGAGTTTGCACTAAATGACAAAGCATCAAAAGATGCACTTTTTGTTGTTGATTCTATAGTGGTTGAGTCTGGCAAGACTAAAGAAGCGGCGGCGATTGTAAAATCAATAGGCGCAAGAGATGTACTGATAGTAAAAGACCTTATAGACGAGAAGACATTTTTGGCATTCAGAAATGTACCATCTGCTTATCTTATAGAGTCAAACGAACTAAACGCATATTTAGCTACAGCATTTTATGCAGTAGTGATAGAAAAATCAGTGCTTGAAACAATAGCAAAAGAGGGTTAATTATGGCAGATATAACTGACATCAAAGCGATACTTTATACTGAAAAAAGCTTAAGCCTTCAAGAGAACGGAACTGTAGTTATTCAGACTTCAACAAGAATGACTAAAAACCGTCTTAAAGAGGTTCTTAAAGAGTATTTTGGAATCACTCCACTAAAAGTAAACTCAATGAGAGTCTTAGGAAAAGTGAAGAGATTTAAAGGCATTCAAGGAAGAAGACCAGATACTAAAAAATTCTATGTTCAGCTACCAGAAGGTGCTGGGCTTGAAAATATAGGAGCGTAATATGGCAATAAAATCATATAAACCATATACTCCGAGTCGAAGATATATGACTGGCTTGGATTCAAGTGATATTACAGCAAAACCAAGTGTTCCTTCTTTGCTTAAAAAACTTCCAGTAAGTGCTGGTAGAAATAACAATGGTAGAATTACATCTCGTCACAAACAAGGTGGTGCTAAAAAGATTTATAGAATTATCGACTTTAAGAGAAGAAAATTTGATATCGAAGGCACTGTTGAGGCTATCGAATATGATCCAAACAGAATTTGTCGTATAGCACTTATCAAGTATGCTGATGGCGAAAAAAGATATATTCTTCAACCAACAGGATTAAGCGTTGGCGATAAAGTTATGGCTTCTGAAGCTGGACTTGATATAAAGCCTGGTAATGCTATGAAGATGAAAAATATCCCAGTTGGCACAATCATCCATAACATCGAGATGAAACCTGGTAAAGGTGCTCAGATAGCAAGAAGTGCTGGCGGATATGCTCAACTTATGGGTAGAGAAGAGAAGTATGTTGTTCTAAGACTACCTAGTAGTGAGATGAGACAAGTTCTTGGAGAGTGCATGGCTACGATAGGAACAGTTGGTTGCGAAGAGTGGTCAAATGTTGTTATAGGTAAAGCTGGAAGAAGCAGACACATGGGAATCAGACCACAAACTCGTGGATCTGCGATGAACCCGATAGATCACCCACATGGTGGTGGTGAAGGCAAGACAAACTCAGGTCGTCACCCAGTTACTCCTTGGGGTAAGCCAACTAAGGGTGCTAAAACTCGTCGTAAAAAAGCAAGTGATAAGTTAATTATTACTAGAAGAAAAGGAGGCCGATAGATGGCAAGAAGTCTAAAAAAAGGTCCTTTTGTTGATGATCACTTGATAAAAAAAGTTCTAAAAGCAAAAGAAGAAAAATCGACTAAACCGATTAAGACATGGTCAAGAAGAAGTACCATTACTCCTGATATGATTGGCTTAACACTAAATGTTCACAATGGAAGAAACTTTATACCTGTATATATAACTGAAAATCATATCGGTTATAAGCTTGGTGAGTTTGCTCCAACTCGTACTTTTAAGGGTCATAAAGGTTCAGTTCAGAAGAAGGTAGGTAAATAGTATGAGTAAAGCAACCCTAAAATTTATCAGACTATCACCAATCAAGGCAAGACTTGTAGCTAGAGAGATTCAAGGGATGAACGCAGAGTTTGCATTAGCAAGCCTAGAGTTTATGCCAAATAAAGCTGCAAAAATTATCTCAAAAGTTGTTGCAAGTGCAGTAGCAAATGGTGGTTATGATCCAGAAGAAGTGATAATTTCATCTTGTCGTATAGATCAAGGTCCAGTTCTTAAGAGATTTAGACCAAGAGCAAGAGGAAGTGCTAGTGGTATTAGAAAACCAACTTCACATGTATTTGTAGAAGTATCAAAAGTTACTAAGAAGGAAGACTAAGATGGGTCAAAAAGTAAATCCGACTGGTTTCAGACTTGGAATCAACAGAAACTGGGATTCAAGATGGTTTCCTGGAGAGAATTTAGTGGCAAATATCGGCGAAGATTATAGAATCAGAAAGTTTTTGAAAAAAGAACTTTATTATGCTGGTGTTAGTCAAATCCTTATTGAGAGAACTGCTAAGAAACTTAGAGTTACTGTTATAGCTGCAAGACCTGGTATCATCATCGGTAAAAAAGGCTCTGATGTCGAGAAGCTTAGAGTTAAACTCAACAAGCTTGTTCGTAAAGATGTCAATATCAATATAAAAGAAGAGAGAAAGCCACAAGCTTCTGCTCAACTTGCAGCTGAAAATGTTGCAATGCAGCTAGAGCGTCGTGTTGCATTTAGAAGAGCTATGAAAAAAGTTATTCAAAGTGCACAAAAATCTGGAGCAAAAGGTATCAAGATATCTGTTTCAGGCAGACTCGGTGGTGCTGAGATGGCTAGAACTGAGTGGTATCTAGAGGGAAGAGTTCCTTTGCATACTATAAGAGCAAAGATAGATTATGGCTTTGCTGAAGCTCAAACTACTTATGGCATCATAGGTATAAAAGTTTGGATTTTTAAAGGTGAAGTTTTAACTACTGGAGTTCAAGCAGAGCCTAAAGAAGAGCAGCGAGCAAGAAAACCAAGAAGAGGTAGAAGCTAATGTTGATGCCTAAAAAAACAAAATACAAGAAGCAGATGAAGGGTAGAAACCGCGGTAAATCATTTAGAGGCAATAGTATTGCTTTTGGTGATTTTGCACTTAAAGCTACTGAAGCTGGGCGTATTGATTCACGCCAAATTGAAGCAGCGAGAATCTCTTATACAAGACATGTTAAGCGTCAAGCAAAGACATGGATTAGAGTATTCCCTGATAAGCCTTTAACTGCTAAGCCACTTGAGACAAGAATGGGTAAGGGTAAAGGACCAGTTGATAGATGGGTTATGAATATTAAGCCAGGAAGAATCATTTTTGAGATGGCTGGAGTTAGCGAAGAGTTAGCGCGTGAAGCACTTACACTTGCTATGCATAAGCTACCTTTCAAAACTAAGATAGTTAATAGAGAGAGCGAAAATGAAGTATACTGATTTAAATGAAAAAACTGCTGAGCAATTAGCAGAGTTATTGAAAGAGAAAAAGGTTCTTCTGTTTACAGTAAAGCAGAAGCTAAAGACAATGCAACTAACTAATCCAAATGAGATTAGAGAAGTTAGAAGAGATATCGCTCGTATTAGTACGGCTATTTCGGCTCAAAATAAGTGATTAGGGGAAAGTAATGGCTTTAAAAAGAGAAATACAAGGCGTAGTTGTACAAAAGACTGGCGAGAAATCAATCACAGTTTTGGTAGAGAGACGCGTAATGCACCCTAGATACCGCAAGTATGTTAAGAGATTTAAGAAGTTTATTGTTCATGATGAGAACAATGAAGCAAAAGCTGGCGATATCGTTAGAGCAATAGAGTGTAGACCGCTATCTAAGAGAAAGTCTTTTAGACTCTTAAAGATTGTAACAGTAGGAGTTGAGTAATGATACAAGGTTTTACTAGACTTGCTGTTGCTGATAACACTGGTGCTAAAGAGATTATGTGTATCAAAGTACTTGGCGGCTCAAAGCGTCGTTACGCAACTGTAGGCGATATTATCGTTGCTTCTGTCAAAAAAGCTCTACCAACTGGTAAAGTTAAAAAAGGACAGGTTGTAAAAGCGGTAGTTGTAAGAACAAGAAAAGAGATACAAAGAGAGAATGGCTCACTTATCAGATTTGATGAGAATGCAGCTGTTATACTCAATGATAAAAAAGAGCCAATAGGAACAAGAATCTTTGGACCTGTTGGAAGAGAAGTAAGACATGCTGGCTTTATGAAGATAGTATCACTTGCTCCGGAGGTTCTATAATGGCAGTTAAATTTAAGATTAAAAAAGGTGATAGTGTAAAAATTATCGCTGGAGATGATAAAGGCAAGGTTGCTAAAGTTCTTCGTGTTCTTAAGAAGAATTCAAAGGTTATCGTCGAGGGTTGTAAGATAGCTAAAAAAGCTGTTAAACCTAATGACGCTAACCCAAAAGGTGGATTCATCAATAAAGAGATGCCAATAGATATCTCAAATGTTGAAAAAGTTGAAGGTGAATCATGAATAGATTAAAAGCTAAATACAGAGCAGAACTAAAAGATGCTCTAGTAAAAGAGTTTGATATTAAAAACCCTATGTTAGTTCCTGCTTTTGAAAAAATTGTTATCAGTGTTGGTGCTGGTAGGGATGGAAAAGATAGTAAAGTTCTACAAAATATAGTAGATACTATATCTTTGATTGCTGGACAAAAAGCATTGGTTAAGAATGCTAAGAAATCAGTTGCTGGTTTCAAAGTAAGAGAAGGATATCCTGTAGGCGTTAAAGTTACACTTCGTAACGAAAAAATGTTTGCATTTTTGGACAAGCTAATAAGCGTAGCACTTCCAAGAGTTAAGGATTTTCGTGGATTACCAAGAAATGGATTTGACGGAAGAGCAAACTATAACTTTGGTTTAACTGAGCAGTTGATGTTCCCAGAAGTAAATTTTGATAGTATATTGAAAACTCACGGAATGAACATAACAATTGTTACAACAGCCGCTAACGACAAGCAAGCTTTTAAGCTTCTTGAATTAGCTGGTTTACCATTTGCAAAGGCTAAGTGACATGGCAAAAAAATCTATGATTGCAAAGGCTGCAAGAACGCCTAAGTTTAAAGTTAGAGGATATACTAGATGTCAAATTTGTGGTCGTCCTCATTCGGTTTACAGAGATTTTGGCGTATGTAGAATTTGTCTTAGAAAAATGGCAAATGAAGGTCTAATCCCAGGCCTCAAAAAAGCAAGCTGGTAAGGAAAAATAATGATAAATGATCTCTTGGCAGATGCACTAACAAGAATTAGAAATGCATCATTAAGAAAACTAGATGTAACTCAGTTGATGCACTCAAAATTGGTAGAATCAGTTTTGGTAGTATTGCAAAACAAAAACTATATTGAAAGCTTTAGCGTTATCGAAGATGGCAATAAAAAATTCATAAAAGTTGTACTAAAGTATGATAAAAATGGCAATAGCACAATAACGGAAGTTAAAAAAATCTCAAAGCCAGGACGCCGTGTTTACAAGGGCTCTGATGAGATTAAAAAGTTCAAAAACGGTTATGGTACTTTTGTTGTAAGTACTTCTAAAGGCGTATTAAGTAACGACGATGCTCACAAAGCAAAAGTTGGTGGCGAAGTATTAGTGAGTATCTGGTAAAACAGATTTCTTTTATGGTATTCGTTTGACCATTTGAAGCAAAGTCTTATCGTAGACAAATAAAGGAAATAGATGTCAAGAATTGGAAAAAATCCAGTTATAATTCCTGCTGGAATAGATGTTTCAGTAAATGGAAATATAGTTGTATTTAAAAAAGGAAGTGTTCAAAAAGAGTTGGATACAAAAGGTAATGTTGAAGTTAAAGTAGAAGACGGAAAAGTTGTATTTGCTCCAAAGAGTGATGATAGACAAGACCGTGCTTACTGGGGAACTTATCGTGCATTGAGTGCGAACATTATAGTTGGACTAATTCAGGGTTACCAAAAACAGTTGGAAATCAATGGTGTTGGTTATAAAGCCGCAGTTCAAGGAAATACTCTTGTATTGCAACTTGGCTTTTCTCATCCTATAAATTATGAATTCCCAAAAGGTCTTCAAATTTCTGTTGAGAAAAACATAGTCACTATAAAAGGTGATGACAAGCAAGTTGTTGGGCAAGTTGCTGCTGAAGTTAGAAGTTTTAGACCACCAGAGCCTTACAAAGGTAAGGGTATTAAGTATGTTGAAGAGCATATCCGCCATAAAGCGGGAAAAACTGCTAAGAAATAGGGGTAATAATGAGAGCAAATATTTTAAAAAGAAAAATTGCATTAAGAGCTAAGCGTAAAAAAAGAGTAAGAGCAGATATATTTGGTACAGTAGATCGTCCAAGAATTTCGATTTTTAAATCCAATAAGTATGTTTATGTTCAAGCAATAGATGATGTAAATTGTGTTACACTTGCAGCAGCAGATGGAGCAAAATTAGGCTTTAAAGCCAACAAAGCTGGAGCGATTGAACTTGCAAAAGTTTTCGCTGAAACTTTAAAAAGCAAAAAGATGACAACTGTAGTATATGACAGAAATGGATATCTTTATCACGGTGTTGTTGCTGCTTTTGCAGACAGCTTAAGAGAAAACGGCATTAAGCTGTAAAAAAGGAAGACAATTCAATGGAAAAATATAATAGAGAAGAGTTTGAAGAAGTCATCGTTAACATCGGCCGTGTAACTAAAGTTGTTAAAGGTGGTAGACGATTTAGATTTACAGCACTAGTAGTTGTTGGAAATAAAAATGGTTTAGTCGGATTTGGATTTGGAAAAGCAAAAGAAGTACCTGATGCAATCAAAAAAGCAGTAGATGACGCATTTAAGAGTATCGTTAAAGTCAATACTAAGGGTTCAACTATCGCTCATGATATCGAAGTAAAATACAACGCAAGTAGAATTTTACTTAGACCAGCTAGTGAAGGAACAGGAGTTATTGCAGGTGGTGCAACTCGTCCAGTTTTAGAGCTTGCGGGTATCAAGGACATACTAACAAAATCACTTGGATCAAATAATCCAGCAAATGTGGTAAGAGCAACAATGAAAGCTCTTAGTATGATTAAATCTTAAGGAGTTAATATGACATTGGAAAATCTAGCTCCAGCTACTGGCTCAACTCACTCAAGAAAGAGAGTTGGTCGTGGTCAAGGAAGCGGTATGGGCAAAACCGCAAGTCGTGGTAGTAATGGTCAAAAATCTCGTTCAGGTTATAAAATCAAGAGAAATTTTGAAGGTGGTCAACAACCAATTAGTAAAAGATTACCAAAGATAGGATTTTACTCAAGAGTGGTAAAGCCATATAGTATAAATGTTGATAGAGTAAAAGCTATAGCTACACTTGAAGAGATTACGATTGATTCAATCAAAAGCGTTCACAAGATGGCTGGAGCTGTAACTAGAGTAAAACTTATTGGTGCGAGTGCAAAAGAGCTTGCAGCTAAGATAAAAGACAACAATATAACTTATACTGGAAAATAAAATGAGTAATGACCTTACTAAAAAGATTTTAATTACTTTAGGGTTTATTTTAGCATACAGGATACTGGCTTATGTGCCAGTACCTGGTGTAAGCCTCGATGTAATTAGAGAATTTTTTGATTCAAATAGTTCAAATGCGCTAGGTATGTTTAACATGTTTAGTGGTAATGCTGCTGAGAGAATGAGTATAATTTCTTTGGGAATTATGCCATATATCACTGCGTCAATCGTTATGGAGTTACTAGCTGCAACATTCCCTGCTCTTGGTAAGTTGAAAAAAGAACGAGATGGTATGGTTAAGTATATGCAAATCATTCGTTATGCGACTATATTTATCACGCTAATTCAAGCTATAGGTGTTTCTGCAGGACTTGGAGCGATGACTGGGCGAGGTGGAGAGAGTGCGGTTATGATTGATATGGCGACATTTACAGCAATCGCAGCAGCTTCGATGCTGGCTGGAACTATGCTTCTGATGTGGATTGGTGAGCAGATAACTCAAAGAGGTATTGGTAACGGTATTAGTTTGATTATTTTTGCTGGTATTGTTTCAGGAATTCCAAGTGCTATTGGCGGAACTATCAACCTTGTAAATACGGGTGAGCTAAACTTTATCATAGTTATTGGTATTTTGCTTGTTATTCTTGCTACTGTTGGCTCTATCATCTATGTTGAGATGGGAGAGAGGCGTGTGCCAATCTCTTATAGCAGAAAAGTGATGATGCAAAATCAGCACAAGAGAATTATGAACTATATACCGATAAAAGTAAATCTTAGTGGTGTAATTCCACCGATTTTTGCATCTGCTATATTGATGTTTCCTGCAACTATAATGCAGGCTAGTACAAACCCTATAATACTAAGGATTAATGATTTTTTAAATCCAAATGGTTATCCATTTAATGTATTAACATTTCTTTTTGTGGTCTTTTTTGCTTATTTTTATGCATCTATTGTATTTAATGCAAAAGATATTTCAGATAATCTAAAGAGGCAGGGCGGTTTTATACCAGGTGTTCGACCTGGTGAGAGCACGGCACTCTATCTAAACGATGTTGCTAGTAGGCTGACATTTTGGGGATCTATATATCTAGGACTTATCTCAACCCTGCCTTGGGTGTTGGTGAAGAGCATGGGTGTTCCATTCTTTTTTGGAGGAGTAGCAGTTTTGATTGTTGTACAAGTCGCACTTGATACTATGAGAAAGATAGAGGCTCAGAGACATATGAGCAAATACGAAACACTGAGTGCAGTGGGTCTTTAATGGCGATTGCTATCAGGAAGCCACAAGATATCGAGAAACTAAAAGTTTCTAATAAAATTGTGGCTGAAGCATTAGAGCTTTTAAGCAGTAAAGCTCGCTCTGGCGTGACTCTTTTGGAGTTAAATGCCTTGGGCGAGGAGTTTATACTTTCACGCGGAGGAAGACCAGCCTTTAAAGGCTTATATGGTTTTCCTGCTAGTGTTTGCACTTCTGTCAATGAGATAATAATCCATGGTATTCCAAATAACTACATACTTAAAGATGGAGATATCTTGGGTATAGACTTAGGTGTTGAAAAAAATGGCTGGTATGGTGATGCTGCGGTTACTATTGGGATTGGTGAAATCTCGCAAGAGAATCAAGACCTTATAAACTGCTCAAAAGATGCACTATATCATGCGATTGAAAACATAAGAACTGGCATGAGATTTAAAGAGCTAAGTCTGCTTTTGGAAGAGTTTATTCACTCAAAAGGCTATGTGCCTTTAAAAAACTTTTGTGGACATGGTATAGGGCGAAAACCTCATGATGAACCAGAAATTCCAAACTATTTGGAGGGTGCAAATCCAAAGCAAGGCCCAAAGATAAAAAATGGAATGGTTTTTTGTTTAGAGCCTATGGTTTGTCAAAAGAGTGGAGTTTCAAAGATATTGGATGACAATTGGTCGGTAGTTTCAGAAGATGGTTTGTTTGCAAGTCACTATGAGCATGCTGTTGCGATCGTCAATAACAGAGCCGAGATTTTATCGGCTATATAGGAGGATGTATATAAATGGCAAAAGATGATGTAATCGAAGTAGATGGCAAAGTTTTAGAAGCTTTACCAAATGCAACATTTAAAGTAGAGGTGCAAAATGGACATATAGTTTTATGTCACATTGCTGGAAAAATGAGAATGCATTATATAAAAATAATGCCAGGAGACACTGTAAAACTAGAGCTAACTCCATACTCATTGGATAAGGGTCGTATAACATATCGATATAAGTAAATACTATTTTTACACACTTTAATGAGCAAAGCCCATTAAAGCGGCAGGGATTTAAATCCTTACAACCCTCTAAAGCTACAAAAAGATGCTTTTTGAGAGTTTTCTAAGCAAACTATTGGTTTATTTTGGTATAATATGTGTCTTTTATAAAACTGTGTGAAGAATATTTAGAAAAACCCCACTATTTTTCCAAATATTGGTTTAGCCAAGTTCGCTAAACCTGTGACAGTTTATGAATGTAAGAGTGGACTGTTTAGATATGTGTGACATATCTTTTAAATATCGTATTTATTTTTCTCATAAAGTAAAGCTTTACATGTAGAGTTAGAGTACTAATTTGCATACAGAAAATTTTCTAATTGGATATTTTCTTCACAAAGTGAAAGCTTCAGTGAGAGAAATTTTTCTGGGCTTTGCCTAGTAAAAGGAGAAATTAAAATGAAAGTACGACCTTCTGTAAAGAAGATGTGTGATAAATGCAAAGTGATTAAGCGCAAAGGCGTTGTTAGAATCATCTGCGAGAATCCAAAACACAAACAGAGACAAGGATAAACATGGCAAGAATTGCAGGTGTAGACCTTCCTAAGAAGAAGAGAGTAGAGTATGGTTTAACTTATATCTATGGCATAGGCTTAACAAGCTCAAGATTAATCTTAAATGCTGTTGGAATTTCATATGACAAAAGAATTCATCAGTTAACAGAATCAGATATCGCGTCTATTCGTAAAGAGATTCAAGAGCACTTTCAAGTTGAAGGTGATTTAAGAAAAAAAGTTACGCTAGATATCAAAGCACTTATGGATATGGGTAGCTACAGAGGATTAAGACATAGAAGAGGTCTTCCTGTTCGTGGTCAAAAAACAAAAACTAATGCGCGCACAAGAAAAGGTAAGAGAAAAACCGTCGGTGCAAAAGCATAATTACTCAAGGAACAATTAAATGGCAAAAAGAAGAGTAGTAAGAAAAAAAGTTGCTAAGAAAAATATCGCTAAAGGCGTTGTTTATATCTCTGCAACATTTAATAATACTGTCGTAACTGTTACTGATGAAATGGGCAATGTTATTGCATGGAGTAGTGCTGGTAGTCTAGCTTTTAAGGGTAGTAAAAAATCAACTCCTTACGCAGCTCAACAAGCAGTTGAAGATGCGTTAGCTAAAGCAAAAGAGCACGGCATAAAAGAGGTAGGCATCAAGGTTCAAGGACCTGGAAGCGGAAGAGAAACAGCAGTTAAATGTGTTGGAGCAATAGAGGGAATTAGAGTAACTTTTCTAAAAGATATTAGCCCACTACCACACAATGGTTGTAGACCTCCAAAGCGTAGAAGAGTTTAAGTTACCTTTATATAATTTAGTGAGCAAGACTCATTATATTTGTAGATAATTAAAATAAGTATTAAAATATCTTAAAGATATTTTTGTTTAGATAACTAGGAGAAATGATGGCTAGATACAGAGGACCTGTCGAGAAGCTAGAGAGAAGACTAGGTGTTAGTTTGGCTCTTAAGGGCGAGCGTCGTCTTGCTGGTAAGAGCGCATTGGACAAGCGTCCATATGCACCAGGACAACACGGTCAAAGAAAAACAAAGATTAGTGAGTATGGACTTCAACTAAGAGAGAAGCAAAAAGCTAAGTTTATGTATGGTGTTTCAGAAAAACAGTTTAGAAGATTGTTTAAAGAAGCGGCTAGAAGAGATGGTAATACTGGTGAAAATCTTATTACTTTATTAGAGAGACGCTTAGATAATGTTGTTTATAGAATGGGTTTCGCAACTACAAGAAGAGCAGCAAGACAACTTGTAACTCACGGACATATACTTGTAAACGGAAAGAAATTAGATATTCCTTCTTATCAAGTAAAGCAAGGTGAGAAGATTGAGATTTGTGAAAAAACAAAAAGCAATCCACAAGTAGTGCGTGCACTTGAGCTAACAGCTCAAACTGGTATAGTTCCATGGGTTGATGTTGAAGTAGCAAAGGCAATGGGTGTATTTACTCGTTTTCCTGAGCGTAAAGAAGTAGTTATTCCGATTGAAGAGAGATTGATCGTCGAGCTATACTCTAAATAATAAGTGAGGCAGTTTTAGTGAAAAAAATCAGTACAGCGGCACATATGCCAACAGAGATTGAAGTTAATAACATCTCAGATAATAGAGCCCAGATCATAGCATACCCATTTGAAGCTGGTTTTGCTGTAACTTTGGCTCATCCATTAAGAAGATTGCTCTTGAATAGCACGGTTGGATCTGCTCCAACTGCTATCAAGATTGATGGCGTAGCACATGAGTTTGATAGCATGCGTGGCATGCTTGAAGATGTTGCTCTATTTATAATCAATCTTAAAAATATTCGTTTTAAAATCTTAGGTGATGAAAAACGAGTAAAATTGGACTATTCGTTTGGTGGTCCAAAAGAGATTTATGGAAGCGACTTGTCTAACGAGACTATAGAAGTTGTTACTCCAGAAGGATATCTAGCAACTATCAACGAAGATGCAGAGCTTAACTTTTCTTTGATTATAGAGAGAGGTATAGGCTATGTGCCTAGTGAGATAGTTAGAGACTTGGTTGAAAGTGACTATATCGCATTAGACGCATTTTTTACACCAGTAAAAAAAGCAGTCTATGAGATAGAAAATGTTTTAGTGGAAGATAATCTAAATTTTGAAAAAGTAATTTTTACTATTGAGACAGATGGATTAGTATCTCCTATTGAAGCTTTTAAAGACTCACTTAAGGCTATGTACACTCAGATGTCAGTATTTAACGGCGTGTTAGATATAGATATCACTCCAAAAGAGGAGAGCAGTAGTGAGAGTGTTGAGCTTAACAAGTTACTACAAAGCATCGAAGAGTTAAATCTGAGTGCTAGAAGTTTCAACTGTTTAGATAGAGCAGAAGTAAAATATGTTGGTGAATTGGCTTTAATGAGTGAATTGGAGCTTAAAAATCTTAAAAACCTTGGTAAAAAATCTCTTGAAGAGATAAATGCTGTGATGGAAGAGATTGGATTCCCAGTTGGCTCAGAGTTTTCTGATGATACTGTTGAAGTTCTTAAGAAAAAAATCACAGATTTGAAATCGAATAAGGATTAATAATGAGACATAAGCATGGATACAGAAAGCTTGAACGAACTTCAACGCACAGAGCTGCGCTTTTGAAGAATATGGCTATAGCAATTATAAAGTATGAGAGGATTGAGACTACAATCCCAAAGGCAAAAGAGCTTAGAGGATATATAGAGAAACTAATCACAAAAGCAGGAAAGGGTGACTTTAACGCTCATAGAGTTGTTTTTGCATCACTTCAAGATAAAGATACTACAAAAAAACTTGTTGAAGAGATAGCACCAAAGTATGTAGATAGAAATGGTGGATACACAAGAATCATCAAGACTCGCACAAGAAGAGGCGACGCTGCTCCTATGGCTTTCATAGAGCTAGTATAATATGTTAGAGGTCTAAAAAGACCTCTAAACTCACTTTGGGGTATTAGCTCAGCTGGGAGAGCACGACGCTGGCAGCGTCGGGGTCAGCGGTTCGAGCCCGCTATACTCCACCAATATTTTAGTATTTAAAGTAAATCTAAGTTTATATTTTATAGACTATCATAAAATGATAAATGTCCAG
>CAYOWG010000014.1:0-11731 GCA_964407605.1 uncultured Sulfurospirillum sp.
GATGGCAGGCTTTAGCTTTACATGTAGTTATTTACTGCACGCTAGGCATTTACCCTTTAAGATGATATTTTCTATTTTATAACCATTTAGGTCAAACTCAAACTCTTTTTTTATACACTCAACACTGTGGCATTTTGTGCATATAAAATGAGGGTGAGGAAGTTGTTTTATTTCATAATATCTTTTTTTATCATTAGACTCAAAAGAGTTTATGATTTTTTCATTTTCAAACTTTGTTATATTTCTATAAAATGTTGCTTTATCCATAGAGATATCATCTTTTACCTCTTCATAGCTAAGCGGCTTAGTTGCAGTAAAAAATATATCAAGAATCTCTTTTCTTGCACTTGTTAGCTTGATGCTCTTTTTTTTGACTATCTCTTGAATATTCAAATTTTTTCCATTATAAATGCGACTAAGTTGCATTAAAGTTTATATATTATATCATTTCACAAATTATATGCAACTTAGTTGCAAAAAAAGGATTATTATGAAAAAATTATTTATTATTTTAGTGTTGGGTTTTAGTACCTTGGTGTATGCAAATGTAAATGCGATAGTAAGCATACTGCCTCAGCAAACTTTTCTAAAAGCTATAGGAGGCGATAAAGTCAATATAAGTTTGATGGTAAAACCAGGAAACTCTCCTCATACTTATGAGCCAAAGCCATCTCAGATGAAAGCCATCTCTGAAGCTGATGTATATTTTGCTATTGGGATTGAGTTTGAAAATGCTTGGCTTGAAAGATTTCAAAATCAAAACAGAGCTATGATTATATCTGATACCACTAAAGGTATAGTAAAGATTGACATGAATTACCACTCTTGTTCAGACGCGAAACACAATCATAGTCACGCAAAAGACCCTCATATCTGGACAAGTCCTAAAAATGTTAAGATTATGGCTAACAATATGTTCGCTAAGCTAGTAGAGCTAGACAAAGAAAACGAGCAATACTATAAAAATAATCTAGCTGATTTTTTACAATATGTAGATAAAACAGATAAGCAGATAAGAGAAATCGTAGAGAAAGATAGCAAGTTTATGGTCTTTCATCCAGCTTGGGGATATTTTGCTAAAGAGTATGGCCTTATACAAATTCCAATCGAGATAGAAGGTAAAAACCCAAAGCCAAAAGAGTTAAAGCAGTTAATAATAAAAGCTAAAAAAGAGAACATAAGCGTTATTATCACTGCTCCTGAGTTTTCAGACAAGATAGCAAAACAGATGGCAAATGAGCTAAATATACCAGTTATAAAGATAAGCCCTTTGGCTAAAAACTGGGGCGAGAATCTTATAAAACTTGCAAAATCATTAAAAACTAGGCAGTAAGCTAGGTCAGTTAAAACTAGCGACAAGGCTTCCGACAAGGAGATGCCAACCATCAACTAGTACAAAAACTAGCAACTTAAATGGCAGGGAAATCATAACTGGTGGAAGCATCATCATACCCATACTCATTAAGACAGATGCAACAACCATGTCTATTACTAGAAATGGTAGATAGAGTAAAAAACCTATCTGAAATGCAGTTTTTAGCTCACTGATAATGAAAGCTGGAACTGCAACAGTAAGAGGTACATCTTCGATGGTTTGCGGATTTTCAAGGTTTCTTATCCTGAAAAATAGAGCCAAGTCTTTTTCTCTTGTGTTTCTTACCATAAAAGCCTTAAAGGGTTGAACCCCTTTTTCAAATGCCTCCTGATATCCAATCTCTTGGGCAAGATAAGGCTTTATGGCTTGGTCGTAAGACTCTTTTGCAACAGGTTCCATAATGAAAAATGTCAATATCAAAGCAAGTGAAACTAAAATTTGATTTGGAGGTGTCTGCTGAGTTCCAAGAGCTTGTCTTAAAAATGAAAAGATAACTATCAGCCTTAGAAAACTTGTAGCAACAAAGAGTATAGAAGGAGCTAAAACCATCACTGTAAGCACAACAAGCAGGTTTAAACTTGTAACAAGTTGCTCTGGAGAACTTGGAGCACTTAAGCTTAGATTGATGGTAGGAATTTCATCTGCACCAACAAGTAAACTAGCACTAAAAAACAGAAGTAATATAAAAAATTTCTTCAACTACTCTGCCTTTTGTACTTTATCTAATATGCTTTGTTGTGCTTTATCTTTTGTGCTACTATCTGTGGAAAAGAAATGGAGCTCAACCCTTCTGTTTTTAGCCCTGCCCTCTTGGGTGGCATTTGAGGCAATTGGGTCGAACTCTGCTTTTCCAGATGCAGACATCCTTTTTGGGTCAACCCTGTTCTTAATCAGCTCTTTTACAACACTTACTGCTCTTGCAGTTGAAAGTTCCCAATTATCTTTAAATGGGCTTGAACTTTCTGGTGGATTTGTATCTGTATGGCCTCTAGCCTTTACATGTAGATGCTCTGGTAATTTTTCTATTATAAGTGAGATTCGTTTTAAAAATAGAAGTGCATCTTCATTTTGTATGACTGCAGACCCTGGCTTAAAAAGAAGTCCATCAGGAAGTCTGATGATAAATCCATCTTCAGCCTCTTCTATCTGTATCTCAGGTCCTCCAGATGTTTTTAACATCTCGTTTATCTCTACTATTGCTTTTCTTAGTTGCGTTGTTACTACTCTATTGGAAGTCTCTTCGCTTATCTCGATCGGTGTTGCTTTTTGCTGTCTCTCACGACTTATCTCTGTTTTAGTTCCACCCTCAAGAACACTCAAAGCTCCTGCGAGTGAGCCTATAGCCTCTTGTATTTTTTTTGCATCCATCGTTGACATAGAGAGAAGCAAGACAAAAAAGCACAAAAGTAGTGACATCAAATCTCCAAAAGCAGCTAGCCATGTGGGCAGGCACTTTGGGCAATCTGGGCATTTTTTTTTCTTAGGCATCATATAACCTAATCAAACTGAGAATTTCTCTCTTTAGGAGGCAAGAATGACAACAGTTTGCCCTCTAAAGTTCTTGGATTATCTCCAGCTTGGATAGCCATAATACCTTCAAGTATAAGAGTTTTTGCTAAAACTTCATCAGCATCCCTAACCTCAAGTATATTTGCAATAGGAGCCCCTATAATGTTTCCAATCATAGCACCATACATAGTCGTAAGCAAGGCAACTGCCATAGCTGGACCGATAGCCGAAGGGTCAGCCATATTAAGAAGCATAGCAACTAGACCTATAAGCGTACCAATCATACCCATAGCACCAGAAAAGCCACCCATCTGAGCAAATATCTGTGCGTTTCCTTTGTGTCTTTCGCTTGTTTGTTCCATATCTATCTCAAGCAGGTCTCTTATGGTATCAGGCTCGTTGCCATCAACCGCCATAGAGAGTCCTTTTTTTAAAAAATCATTCTCTTCGCTATTTGCATCAGCTTCAAGAGCTAAGATGCCATCTCGTCTTGCTTTTGTTGAGTATTCGACCATCTTTACTATGATAGCTGGAATATCTTGCTGAGGAGGCTTTACTGCAATCATAAAAATCTTGAGCATATTTTTCATCTGCTCCATTTTAAAACCGACTAAAAGAACTCCAGTTGTTCCACCAAAAACAATCAATAGAGCTGGTATATCGATATATGGACCTATACCAACACCCATCGCCATCGCACCAAAAAGAAGTGCTAAAGTAAGTACTAAACCAACGACGGTTCCTAAATCCATATTTAACTGCCTTATAAATTTATAATTTTTATATAGTTTAATTGTTTTTATGTTAAAAAGTGGTTAAGTCTTAGTTAAAAGAACCATTTTATAACAATTAAAACATTAATTAGTTAAAATATCGTCTATTTAGATAATCAATTTAGAGGGAAGTTATCAATGCGTATATCAATTGCCATCATGGCAGCTGGATTTGGCACTAGAATGAAATCAAAAAAACCAAAAGTTCTTCACGAGATAAGTGGATTTCCTATGCTTTATCACATCATAAAAGAGGCACAAAAAATCTCAGATGATATACATGTAATCTTGCACCATCAAGCTGAACTCATAAAAAAACAGATGAATACTCACTTTGCAAATATCACATATATACTTCAAGACCATAAAAACTTCCCTGGAACTGGCGGAGCTATCAAAGAAGTTAAGGCAAAATATAAAAAAGTTTTAGTTCTCAATGGTGATATGCCTCTCTTGGAGTCTAGCGACATGGAAAGCTTTTTAAAAGAAGATGCAAAAGTAGTCATAAGTAGCTTTACATGTAAAGACCCAACTGGCTATGGGAGAGTGATAATGGATGCTAACAATAGAGTATCAAAAATAGTCGAACATAAAGACGCAAACCAGTCTGAACTTAAAGTGCAAAATGTCAACGCAGGAGTCTATCTGTTTGATACAGAGTTCCTAGCAGACAATCTTTCAAAACTCTCAAACAAAAACTCTCAAAATGAGTACTATATAACAGACCTAGTAAGTATAGCAAATGAGCAAAACTTAGAAGTAAAAGCAGTAGAGGTAGATAAAGATACCTTTATGGGAGTAAATTCAAAATATCATCTAAGTATCGCTGAAGAGCTTATGCAAAAAAGGATTAAAAGAGCTTTTATGGAAGCTGGGGTTAGCATGCGGCTTCCTGAGACTATATATATCGAAAGTGATGTTAAGATAGAGGGCGAGTCGGTTTTAGAGAGTGGGGTTTCTCTTCTTAGTGGAGCAAAAATCATAAACTCTATAATCAAAACAAACTCTATCGTAGAAGATAGCCTCTTAAAAAACTCTCAGATAGGTCCTATGGCAAGAATAAGACCAAAAACAGTCTTGATTGACTCTGTGATCGGAAACTTTGTAGAGATCAAAAAATCAACTCTTAATGGAGTAAAGGCTGGTCATCTTAGCTATCTTGGTGATAGCGAGATAGACAGTGGCACAAATATAGGTTGCGGGACTATCACATGTAACTATGACGGAAAAGGCAAGCATAAAACTATCATAGGCAAAAATGTTTTTATAGGAAGTGACTCTCAGCTCATAGCTCCTGTGACAATCGAAGATGATGTTATAGTAGCAAGTGGTACGACTGTTACTACAAATATCAAAAAAGGCTCACTTGCAATCGAGAGAGGCAAGATGAAAATAATAGATGGTTTTTTCTATCGGTTTTTTGGAAAAAAAGATGCTTAAAAATAAAAAAATACTCATAGGTGTTACAGGAAGCATAGCAATATATAAAACACTTGAGCTTATACGACTTTTTATTAAAGCAGAAGCGAGTGTGAGAGTTATCATGAGTGAAGGTGCAAAAGAGTTTATAACTCCACTTACCTTTGAGGCTATTAGTCAAAACAGGGTTCTACATGTAGATAGTGAGAGTTGGGTAGATGACTTAAATCATATACATATAGGAAAATGGGCAGATATCCTCGTGATAGCTCCCATAACTGCCAACACTATCAACAAACTAGCTCATGGGATTGCGGATAATCTTCTAACACAAAGCATATTGGCTTTTGACAAGCAAGTTCTCATCGCACCATCGGCTAATACAAATATGATATTAAATCCTACCACAAAAGAGAGTATGAAAAAACTTAAAGATTTAGGTTTTGTGGTATGTAAACCACAAGAAAACAAGCTCCTTGCTTGTAATGATGTTGGAGTTGGTGCTATGGCAGAACCACAAAGTATATTTGACGCAACTGCCCGAGAACTTTTAAAAGATGGTTTTTGGGCTGATAAAAAAGTTGTTATAACTGGTGGTGGAAGTGTTGAGAAGATAGATGATGTTAGGTATCTTACAAACTTTTCGAGTGGAAAGCAAGCAGATGCCCTTGCTTATGCTTACTTTTTAGCTGGGGCTGATGTGACTCTTATAACTTCTAGGTCGTCAAATACTCTAGATATAAAAACTTTACATGTAGAGTCCTCAAGTGAGTATAAAAAAGCGATTTGCGAGAGTATAAGTACTGGCTCATATCTTGTGATGTGTGCTGCAATCAGTGATTTTTTACCAAATGAAGTAAAGACTAGAAAGATAAAAAAAGATATTTTTGAAGACAAATGGAGTCTTGAGCTTGTCAAAAATGAAGACATACTTCTTGATATAGATAAACAAGATATAAAAACTATAGGTTTTAAAGCAGAACTAGATGAGAAAGTAGCTTTAAAAAATGCAAAAAGTATGCTTGTTACTAAATCTCTTGATGCTGTATGCTTAAATGTTCTTGGAGAAAAAAATAGTTTTGGAAGTGATGATAATGAGATTATATATATAACAAAAGATGAAAAAATAAAGCTAGAACTATCATCTAAGATAGATATTGCAAGACAAATAGTGGAGTTATCAAAAAAACTATGAGTTATCCTAGAGAAGATAATAGAAATCCTATGAGATTTAATGGCTCTTTGCCGATAAATATAAAAGTGCTTGAAAAACTTAATTTTGATAGATATAAAATACTCTTAGGAACAAGAGAGTTTACAACAAAAAGCCAAAAAGAGCTTGAGCAAGGCGCAAAGTATTGGGGAAGTTTCGCAGAGGGAAAGGCTGGGATTATTACTATATCAAATCTCATAAAAAAGCCAAATTATCTACAAAGTGATAGCTATTTTTTGGATATTGATTTAAAAGATTTTTTAACACAACTTGCAGAAGTTCCTTCGCCTATAAGTACTTTTAAAGAGTGGATACTAGAAAGTTTAGCAAAAGACGAGACAGGCAAAACTCAATTTTTGATTTATAGTGATATGCTACTTGCATTAAAAGAGGGGATAATACACCTTCCGCTAAAGTATAACGACACAGCAACAATACTTCAAGTAAAGCTTAGTAATAGCAATATGGAGTTTTATTGTGCTTATGAAAATCTAGGAGCACTAAGAGGATATGTTAGTAAGGGGAATTTTGATTTGGAAGTGCTTTTTAATCAAACGCTATTTTTTTTAAAAGAAGTAGATATCGCAAGTTATATCAAAATTTCAAAACCTATAGATCCACTATATAACTCTGAGAAATTGATGCTAGACTTAAAGGGATGACTTTGTCAAATGAAATAAACCATATAGCAGTTATTATGGATGGCAACGGAAGATGGGCAAAACTAAAAGAGAAAAAACGCTCATTTGGGCATGAGCAAGGTGCTGTAACTGTAAGATTAATCACAGAGCATTGTGCTAGTATTGGCATCAAGTATCTAACGCTATATGCTTTTAGTACAGAAAACTGGAAAAGACCAAAGAGTGAAGTTGATTTTTTAATGAAATTATTTAGTAGATTTTTAAAAAAAGAGCTCAAAACACTACTCGAAAATAATATCAAATTTGATACTATTGGAGATATAAGTAAGTTTTCTAAAGCACTTCAAGATATAATCTTACATGTAAAGAAAGAAACAAAGACCTGCACGGGAATGACTCAGATTTTAGCGATAAATTACGGCTCTAGAGATGAGATAAAAAGAGCGGTAAATATAGCAATAAAAAAAAGGCAAGAAGTAAGCGAAAAAGAGATAAGCAATCTTTTGGATACTGCAAAATTTTCAGATGTTGACTTGCTTATACGAACTGGTGGAGAGAAGAGACTCTCAAACTTTTTATTATGGCAAAGTGCTTATGCTGAGCTATTTTTCACAAACACTCTTTGGCCAGATTTTAGTACAAAAGAGCTTGATGACATACTCTTAGAGTACAAAAATATAACAAGAAAATTTGGAGCATTATGACAACTATATCACTGATTATACTATTTGGTTTCATAGGGCTAAGCGTAGGCTCATTTTTAAATGTTGTTATCATAAGGGTACCAAGACAAGAGAGCATATCTCTACCAGCTTCTCATTGTATTACATGCAAGCACCCTCTTAGGTGGTATCACAATATACCTCTATTTTCTTGGGCTTTTCTTGGAGGTAAGTGTGCTTTTTGCAAAGAAAAAATATCTATCCAATATCCAATAGTGGAAATCTTAACAGCATTTATATTTGTTTCAAGCATAATAGTTGCCGCCTCGACTATAAGTGCACTTATATACTCTGTACTTTTTTCGATGCTGCTAGCACTGAGCGTTATTGACCTCGAATACAAAGCCGTTCCTGATAGTATAAGTATCCCTGCTCTTTTTGTATCACTTTTTGTAGCTGATTTTCTTGTATCTTTGAATGATGCTTTGATACTAGCAGGTGGATTTGCACTGCTTCGTATAATTATATCTTGGGCTATTAAAAAAGAGGCTATGGGTGAAGCTGATATCATTATTGCTGGGATTATTGGGGCAGTTTTAGGGATTGAACTTGGTTTGGCAGCTATCTATCTCTCAGCTCTTATAGCACTACTAGCTTTCGTGATAGTTTCCAAAAAAGGATACGAGTTGCCTTTTATACCATTTTTGGCATTAGGATTATTTTTAGTATGGATGTTTTCCGAAGAGGCGACTACTCTTTTAAGAGCGATTTATGGGTAGAGTAAACCACTATCTTTTGAGACACTTTAGTTCGCTTTTTGCTTCACTATTTTTTACACTATTTTTTATTACTTCAATTGTGTTTTTTATCAAAATTGCAAGTATAACTTCTGTTATAAAAATAAATTTCTATGAGCTAGGACTTCTTTATCTCTACCTACTCCCGAGCATACTTACCTATACACTACCCGTTACTTTTTTTATAGCTCTGTGCATATCTCTATTTAATCTATCTAAAGAAAATGAAACAATAGTGCTTTTTACTCTTGGATACACGCCAAGAAAAATTGCAAAATTATTTGTAATAATATCTTTTTTGTTATCGCTCTTACTCTTAATTAACATACTGATTTTGATTCCAACTGCAAAACAACTCAATAGTAATTTTTTAAATTATAAAAAAGCTGAAGCAAAATTTAACATCAAAGAAACAGAACTTGGACAAAAGTTTTCTGATTGGCTAGTTTTTATAGATAAAAGTGATAAAAATAATAGCTATAGTGGTGTTGTTATGTATCAAGAAGAGAGAGATAGTAGCTCAGAAAAAATCATAATAGCAAGAAGTGCTGACATAAATAATCATAGCGGAACACTTAAACTCAAGCTTGATGATGGAAAAGCTTTTCAGCTAACAAAGGGTAAGATAGAGCAAGTAAACTTTGAGAAAATGTACTTAAGCTCACAGTCTAAGAACAATCCAAGTGAAATTGTAGATGTTATTTCTTATTGGAAATTTGCATTAACTAATAAAAAAAGAGTTCGTAGCCTATCTTTTTTGATACTAATCGCGCTATTTCCCATAGCAACAGTTCTTTTTGCTATTAGTATTGGTATTGTAACTTATAGATATAAAAGAGGTAATATATATATCCCCATAGCACTAGTTACTGTAGGCTACCTTGCCCCAGGTTTTATACTTATACAGTTCATAGGTATATATGCTGTGCTTATTTCGCTAGTATTTAATATATCTATCTCTTATTTGTATTATAGAAAAAAGATTTCACTGAGGTATTGATGCGGATTAAAATTATACTAAGCTATGATGGAAGTGCATTTAATGGCTTTCAAATACAACAAGATAAAAATATTACAACCATAGCAGGAGTCATCACAAAAGCACTTAGAAACATAAATATAAATACAGTTTTAGTTGGCAGTGGAAGGACAGACAGTGGCGTTCATGCTATAGCTCAGGTGCTTCACTGTGAAGTCCCAGAGTTTTGGAGTGATTTGGTCAAGCTAAAAAAAGAGTTAAATCGCACAATAGCGCCAAGTATATATATAAAAGATTTAGTACTAGTAGAGAAGGATTTTCATGCTAGATTTTCCGCTAAAAAAAGACTATATAGATACTTTTTGTATGAGGGGAATTATCAACCATTTTTATCCAATTATGCCCTACATGTAGATAAGATAGATGTTAAAATGCTTAATGCTACAGTAAAAAAGTTTGTGGGAATTCATGATTTTAAAAACTTTAAAAAATTAGGAAGTGATACAAATTCAGATACAAGAGAGATTTTTAAGGCAGGTGCCTACACTCATAAAAATATGACTATTATATATTTTTTAGGAAATTCTTTTTTAAGATCACAGGTGCGAATTATGTGTAGTTTTTCTCTTGAGATTATGCAGAAAAATTTTACATCTAAACAATTGGAAGAGCAACTTGATGGCAAAAAGAAACACCATCTAGGTGTTATACCACCAAGTGGACTCTATTTAAGTAAAATCTACTACTAAATTATTTTTTACTAGTTTTTTTAGCTTTTTTTACTGATTTTTTTCTTTTCAGTCGGTTTTACAACTTTTTTTACAGTTTTTTTTACTGCTTTTGCACTGCTAGCCTTCTTTTTTAAAGCAACTTTAGCAGCTTTTTTAGCAGCTTTTTTAGCGTCTTTTTTTGCAATAACTTTTTTTTCTACTGCTTTTTTTAGTGCTTTTGCAACTGTCTTCTTGACCTCTTTTTTCTTTAATGCTTGAGCCATATATTACTCCTCTTGTAGATTTATTTATAGCTCAATACATAATATTGGCGATAAATTACATCGATTATATACATTTCTTTCTTATATCAAAGTTAAGACTCAACTAATTTTCCATCTTTAAATACTTGTTTTACTTCTCCAAATAAGGTATCTTTATTATAAAGGGATGTTTTGTCCTTTATCACCCTTGAAACTTTTTCATCAAACAGGAGCATATCAGCCCTATATCCAACTTCAATCTTGCCTATATCTTTTTGTTCTATTATAAGGGCAGGATTTATTGAACATAACTCCATAAGCCTACTCATATCTATAATCTCTCGTTTTACAAGATATGTGTAGCATAAAGACAGATACTCCGTGATAGAGCCTATGCCAAACTCAGCGTTCTCAAAAGCTACATCTTTATGACCAATTGATTTTGGAGAGTGAGCACTTGTGAGTATATCTACATTGCCGCAAGCAAGCTCATTTATCATCGCTACTCTCTCACTCTCTTCTCTTAGTGGCGGTAAGATTTTTGCATAAGTATTGAACCCACTACAAGCATCTTCGCTCTTGCATAAATGATGTATTGAGAGCTCAGAAAATATATTTTTATTTTTTTTCTTAATTTCATTTATAATACTTAGAGAGCGTTTTGTTGAGAGAGACTGAAATATGATTTTTGTATTGTTTATGAGAGAAATTTCAGCTATTTTTGCAACTTCAGAGTTTTCTGATACTTTAGATATACCAGTAAGTCCTAGCTTGAAAGAGAGCTCACCCTCATTCATAACACCATTGTCATCAAGATTTTCATCATAACATCTACAAAAGATAGGAGCTTGTTTCATTCTAGCATATTGAAAACCTCGTTTTAGTATGTTTGCATTGCATGAAGAGTTTGTCCAAATAGCAGTTGCACCGTTGTTGAGTAGAGTTGCTATGTTGTTTAGTTTGCCCTCTTCATCTGACAAGGGAGCAGCTACATGTAAATCAGACTCTTCGTTTTGAGCTTTGATTTTAAAGTGTTCTAGAAGGGTTGAGCTATTTAGTCTTGGTGTAAAATCAGGCATAATCAAGCTTGTCGTAACCCCTCCCTTTAAAGATGCCTTTGTAAGTTTTTTTAGCGAGTTTCTATTTAGAACTGAATTGGCTAATCTAACATTTAAATCAACTAAGCCAGGAAGCAAAAAAGACTCTTTGGCATCAACAATACTTATAGTATTACTAGCTTCAATAAAATCTTCAACCTTACTGATCTTTCCATTTTCGATTAATACATCTTTTATAAGCAAGCTTGCTAGTTTTGCATTTTTAATTAATACCATTTTTCAACCTCACAATTCTCTTATAGGAGTTTTCAAGCTCTTTTCTGTCTATTTTT
>CAYOWG010000014.1:11831-15665 GCA_964407605.1 uncultured Sulfurospirillum sp.
TTTTTCATTCTTAATAGCATCATAGTAGGGTTTTAGCTCCCTATATTCCCAGGTCTCACTTACATCTGTAAACTGCTTGTGTGAATCTTTTAAGGCACTCCCATGACCAGGAAAGTGCTTTAAGACACTGATTATTCTAGCATCTTTATGGGCCTTTAGAAACTCATTACTATAGGCTATGACTATCTCTTCATGGGCTGAAAAACTTCTTTTCATCAAGCCTTTGAACTTCTCCACTCTCTTGTTCAACCGCAGTAAAAAGTGGATATTTAGTTTCTATCGAAGATAAAAAAGAAGTTAATTTTTGAAGTTGTTTTGGATTTGATATATTGTTTTCATATAACACCACCAACTCTGCCTTTATTGATATCATTTGCTAGTTGCTTTACCCATTTATCGCTAGGTTTATCGCCTCCTACCCCAACTAAAATCATCTGTCCTACTATCTCTTCTAGTGACTTTGCAGATATAAGCGTGCATGACAATATAAAAAAAGAAGTAACTTCATTATGCCAATAAGTCTTTCAAGCTTAGCTGTGGAGATTTTCCTTTTAAAACAAGAGCAACTTCACTTACTATAGGAGTATAGATATCATGCTTTAGAGATAGTTCCAAGATAGCCTCAGTAGTAAATACACCCTCTGCCACCTCTCCAAGCTCTTCTAGGATTTCAGATAAGCTCTTTTTTTGTGCCAATGCATAACCAACTCTATAGTTTCTTGAAAGTGGACTAGAAGCCGTCAAAAACAGATCTCCTGCCCCACTAAGACCCAAAAATGTCTCATCAACTGCCCCAAAGTGCTTTCCAAAGCGTCGCATCTCAATCAGACCTCTTGATATTAAACTAGCTCTCGCATTGTTTCCAAGTTCCAAACCATCACAAATGCCACTAGCAATCGCAAGAACATTTTTATAAGCCCCACAAATCTCTGCGCCTATAATGTCGTTTGAAGTATATGTTTTTATAAAATCTGGGAAAAAAGAAGCAAATCTATCTGCAAGCTCCTTGTTGATTGAGTTTATGACAACACAAGTTGGAAGTGATTTTATAACTTCTGCTGCAAAAGATGGTCCAGATAAAAAAGCTAGATTTTCCTTAGGAATAAACTCTTTGTATATATCATTTAAAAATGCCCCTGAGCCCTTCTCTATTCCTTTTGCTGCAACTAAAACTTTTTGATTTTTAAAAACAAAGTTTTTTTTAAGCCAAGCCCTAATAATCTGTGTCGGAAGAGTGATGACTAGATACTCACACTCTAGCGCCTCTTCTAATGGCACAAAGTTTTTGATGTCTCTTTTTGTTCTTGAAGATATTTTACATCTAAAGCCACTAGAAATAGCAAAGTGTATAGCTTGACCCCATTTTCCTGCGCCTATTACAGCTATCATAGTCTATCCTAATCTTTGTTTTAAAAGTTCATTAACCTTGGCTGGATTTGCCGTGCCTTTACTAGCTTTCATGGTCTGTCCAACAAAAAAGCCAAAGAGTTTTTCTTTTCCGCCTTTATACTGCTCAACTTTGTCTGTGTTTGCATCTATGATGGTATCAATAAGAGCCAAGATAGTCCCATCATCACTAACTTGTTTTAGTCCTAGTTTCTCTATAGCGTCATCAACTTTCAAGTCATTTATCATAAGATAATCAAGAACCTCTTTAGCAGCTTTTGCACTTATGGTTTTATCTTCAATTCTTTTCACAAGCCTAGCAAGTTTAGTCGCAGTAACAGGAGAGGTCAGAAGACTCGCCCCTCCACTAAGTCGTCCTAAAAGCTCCACTGTCAGCCAAGTTACGCTCATCTTGGCTCCAGCCCCCTCTTTTATCATGCTCTCATAAAAGTGTGCCATCTCAACCGAGCCTGTTATGACGGTAGCATCATACTCTTTTATGCCATACTCACTAACAAATCTTTTTTTCTTCTCATCGGGAAGTTCAGGGATTTTACTGTACTTTTTCATCATCTCATCTGGTATGATTACAGGAAGAAGGTCTGGGTCTGGAAAGTAGCGATACTCTGCACTATCTTCTTTTCCTCTCATGCTTCTTGTTTCATCTTTATCTGCGTCATAAAGGCGAGTCTCTTGAACGACTTCACTCTCATAAACTCCATCTTCCCACGCTTCAATCTGTCTAGCGACTTCATATTCGATAGCTTTTTGAATAAACTTAAATGAGTTTAGGTTTTTTATCTCTGCTCTAGTATAGAGTTTCTCTTCACCAAAAGGACGAATTGAGATGTTTACATCACATCTAAAACTACCCTCTTGCATATTGGCATCACTTATGTCGAGGTATTTTAAAATCGCATGAATCTTTTTTAGATAGCGTATAACCTCGTCAGCATTTCTCATATCAGGCTCACTCACTATCTCAAGCAAAGGAGTTCCTGCGCGGTTTAGGTCAACATAGCTAACTGAGCCATGATGGTTATTTTTTCCAGCATCTTCTTCTAGGTGAGCTCTTGTAACACCAATCCTCTTCGTGCTTCCATCATCAAAATCTATGACTATCTCCCCACCCTCAATGATAGGAATTTCAAACTGACTTATCTGGTAGCCTTTTGGAAGATCTGGATAAAAGTAGTTTTTTCTATTGAAAATTGATTTTTTATGTACTGTTGCGTTTATAGCTGTACCGAGTGCTATGGACTTTTTAACTGCTTCTATATTTAAAACTGGAAGAGCTCCTGGAAGAGCTAAACATACTGGGCATACATTTGTATTGGGTTCATCTCCAAAGCTAGTTGGACAAGAGCAAAATATCTTTGTTTTAGTGTTTAATTGTACATGAATTTCTAATCCTATTACAACTTCAAATTGCATTTAATAGCCTTTATTTTTCGAGTAGTTTTTCGAGTAGTTTAGTCTGTTTTTTTATCTCTTTAAGCTTCTCGTTTTGTTGTTGTGCCATCTCAAAAATAACTACAAAAAATAGTCCTCCAAGAGAGCCTATAAAAGCTCCAAGTATGCCAGTAAAAATTCCAAAAGGGTGAAAAAGGGTAAAGAAAACAGTAGCACCCACAAGCACAAGAGCCCAAGAGGCTCCTTGTAATATACTTATCAGGCGCTCATAAGCACTACGATTTTTTTGCATATATCTCTAGTGATCACTTACCTGAACAGCACCAGCTAAATAAACATAAGTCAGCATCATAAAGATAAACGACTGTAAAAATGCCATAAATGTTAAAAGAGCAAAAGGCATCATAGGTGCTATAAAGGGAGCTAGCATCAAAACAACCATCAAGAAAAGGTCATCACCCTTGATGTTTCCAAACAGACGAAACGACAAAGATATGATTCTCGAAAGATGAGACATAATCTCAATCGGGAACATGATAGGAGCTAGTATCTTTACAGGTCCCATAAAGTGCGCAAAGTAACCTATAAAACCTTTTACTCTGATGCCTTCATAGTTATAAAAGATAAAAACTGTAAGTGCCAAAACTATAGTCATATTGATATTACTAGTTGGTGCATAAAATCCTGGTATGATACCTATGAGGTTTGATACAAATACCAAAAGTCCTATGGTTGCTACTAGAGGCAGATACTTTCTTGCTAGCTCTGCTCCTATGACATCCCTTCCCATGGATAAAACGCCCTCAAGGAAAGCTTCTAATATATTTTGAACTCCAGTTGGAACTAGTTGCATTGATTTTGTTGCTAATCTAGCAAGCACTATTAGTATAATGCCAACCAATATAATATGAATAGCAATCTTAAATACATATGGTGACTCCGTAAAACCTAAAGTCGCATAAACAAATCCTAGTACCGTAAAAACCTCACTCATACGCATATCCTTGAAAATAATTTTGACAATTATACTTATTT
>CAYOWG010000015.1:0-15655 GCA_964407605.1 uncultured Sulfurospirillum sp.
AAAAAGCATTATCCAATCATAAAGAATTTGGAGTTATCACAGCACTTATCCCGCTATTGGCACTGTGATAGATGACGGTGCCATGTTTTTTTGCATATAGTCTTAGGAGTAGTTTTTGTAGGGTCGGTTCTATCGATGGGGTGAACCATGCGTTGTTGCTTATGACTATCATCTGTTTTGGGTTGTTTTCGTAGAGTCTGTTAGTGGTTGCTTCGTAGCATATGGCACTTCTAAATATGTACCCATTTATATTGAAATCTGAAACAGCACTTGCACCCTTGAAGTCTTTGGCTCCATCAAAGAAGATATCATTTATGAGCTTGACAGCCCATCTTGGTAGGGGGATTCTTTCTCCAAAGGGGACTAGGACTACTTTGTCGGCTATCTCAAACTCTCCATTTTTGAAAAAATATGATGAATTAAAGACTTTAGCATCCTTTACATGTAGAGCTCCTGTGACTATCGCAATCTTATGTGAGAGATTTTTTAGGCGTTTTAGAGTCTCTTTTTCGAGATTTAAGTAGAGAGGAAATGCACTTTCGTGTAGGATAATGAGGTCTTTTTTTGCTTCTATGGCTTCATTTATAAGAAAAAAGTTGTTTTCTACTATCTCTTCTCTATATTCTCTTTTCCATTTTTTGTTTTGGTCTAGGTTTGTGATTGGGATTGCTATGTTGAGTTGGGGTAGATTTACATGTAGAGGTTGATTTAGAAATGTTAAAGCAAACAGTAGAGGAATTCCTATTAATTTCCAGTAGTTTTTAAGTCTTGCTGTAAAAGTAAGAACAATCAAAAAAAGTCCATAAAAATATATATCTGTAGAGAAGTATGAGTTGATAAGAATGAGTTCGGGCTTAAACCAGTTAAAGCCAAAAGGTGCGAAAAAGACAAAGCCAAACATCATTAAAGCCCGTATTTCTATTGTTTTTCCTAGTAGTCCTATAAACCAGAAAAATGAAGCATAGATGAGACCAAAGCCGATGATGACAAAAGGGATTGCATAAGATAAGTCATAATACCTAAAACTAAAACTAATCCAGTAAAACCAAAATATACCTATGAAAAAACCAACCCAAAGAAGAGTTTTTTTTTCGCTAGTTAGTAAAAGATAGAAGCCAGCAATAGCTAAAACAGTATCTAAAATCTTTACATGTAAGCCAAAATAATCAAGATATATAAATAAACTTAGACAAGTTGCAATAAAAAAGCCTTTTGTTATGAAAAAAGTGCTAAAATAATTCCTTGAAAATTTTTTATCAAAGGATTCGTATGCAAGGTGGCTCAGATATATTTGTTTCTTTACTTCCATTAATCGTTCTTTTTGCGATTTTTTACTTCTTGGTTATTAGACCGCAACAAAAGCAGGCTAAAAATCATAAAGAGATGGTTGCCTCTTTAAAAAAAGGCGACAAAGTTGTTACAAACGGTGGTTTAATCTGCGAGGTTATTAAACCTGAAGATGATTTTATCAAAGTTAAACTTAATGATAACACGGTTGTAAGAGTAGTTAGAGATTATGTGGCAAAGAAGTGGGAAGATAGTACTAATGACTAAAGGTGGACTAAATTACCGATTGGTGATTTTCTTCCTTGCGATTGTTTTTGGTGTGGGGATGTCGATACCGACACTTTTCCAGACCGAAAAAGGCGCTAAGATCAACCTTGGACTAGATCTCCAAGGGGGTCTTTATATGCTCCTTGGCGTTAAAACAGACGAAGCGATAAAATCAAAAATCAAATCAATAGCATCAAGTATAAAGTTTTTTACTGATGATAATGACATAATAATAGATAGTTTAAAGATAAGAGGAGAGATAGTAACTTTTACTTTGGTTGACCCAGATGAAGAGAAAAATCTTGATGAAATGCTAAATGAAATACCAGGCATAGTTTTGGAAAAAGATGGATTTAATTATACTATATCTTTGGATGAGATTGAAAAAGAGGCTACAAGGCAGTTTGCGATTAACCAAGCAGTTGAGACTATCAGAAATAGACTCGATCAGTTTGGTCTAGCCGAGCCAAATGTAGCTAGGCAGGGTGAAGATAAGATTATAGTTGAGCTTCCTGGGATTAAAACTGGTGAACAAGAGAAAAGAGCAAGAGAGCTTATAGCAAAAGCGGCACATCTTCAGATAATGATGATAGATGAGCTTAGAAGTGATCGTGCTTATGATATGAGTGATGCTGAGGCAGCAGAGTACGGCAATGTCATACTGCATGATGCAAGAAATGAAGGTGAAAAGTATGTTTTAAAAGAAGTACCTATACTAGATGGCAGTATGCTTACAGATGCAACTGTGAGTTTTGATGAGATGAATCAGCCTGTCATCAGCTTTTCATTGAACAGTGAAGGAGCTAAGATATTTGGCGATTTTACTGGTAAAAATGTAGGAACAAGACTAGCAATAGTACTTGACAACAAGGTCTATTCGGCTCCAGTGATTCGTGAGAGGATTGGTGGAGGAAGCGGACAGATAAGCGGTGGATTTTCCATAGAAGAGGCTAGCGATGTTGCTATTGCACTTAGAAGTGGTGCACTTTTGGCTCCAGTTGAACTGCTAGAAAAGAGAAGTGTTGGACCAAGTTTGGGAGCCGATAGCATCAAATCAAGTACTATCGCACTTATATCTGGATTTGTTTTGGTAGTTATATTTATGGTTGTTTATTATGGTTTGGCTGGCGTGATTGCTAATGTCTCCTTAATAGCAAATCTGTTTATAATCCTTTCAGTGATGTCACTTTTTGGAGCAACTTTGACACTTCCTGGTATGGCTGGAATCGTTTTAACCGTCGGTATGGCAGTTGATGCCAATGTAATCATAAACGAGAGGATAAGAGAGCTATTTCGACAAGGAAGGTCTATAGCCAAGGCGATTGAGACAGGGTATGACAATGCAATGAGCGCGATTTTGGATGCAAACATAACTACACTTCTTGTGGCAGTTATTCTTTACGCTTATGGAACTGGACCTATAAAAGGCTTTGCAATTACCATAAGTATAGGTATCTTAGCTTCAATGTTAACGGCTATCTTGGGTACGCACGGCATATATCAGTATCTTCTGCCTAGAATTGAAAAAAGTAAAAACCTTAGTTTATGGTTTGGTATAAAAGGGAGTGTAAAATAATGCAGATATTTTCAAAAGATAAAACATACAATTTTATGGGAATGAGCCTACCTTTTATCATACTTTCATTTATGTTAGTGATGTCATCATACATACTGCTAGGCTCAAAAGGTTTGCACTATGGTATCGATTTTTCTGGTGGAACAATTGTGCAAGTTAAGTACGAAGAGAAAGCTCCAATCAAGTTAATGAGAGAGAAGATGTCAACTGATGAGATATTTAGTGGCGCTGTTATAACTGAGTTTGGTAGTCCACAAGAGGTTATCATAAGGTTTATGAGCAGTAGTGAATCTGTTCAAGAAGACTTAGGCGATAAAGTCGCAGAACTTCTTCAGGGAACTGGCGATTTTGAAGTTAGAAGAGTAGATATAGTTGGACCAAAAGTGGGCAGTGAGTTAAGAGTGCAGGGTATAACGGCTCTGATAGTTTCTATTTTTGCTATTCTTATCTATGTTACTGTAAGGTTTGAGTGGAGATTTGCTGTTGCTTCTATAATTGCTTTGGTTCACGATATAACAATAGTCATTGGAATATTGGTTTTGTTTAGAGTGGATATAAATCTTGATATTCTTGCAGCTCTTTTAACCATACTTGGATACTCCTTGAATGATACTATTGTTGTTTTTGATAGAATTAGAGAAGAGGTTAAGAAGTCCAAGCATTTTGATTTGTTTGAGATCATAAACTTTTCGCTCTCAAAGACTCTTACTCGTACGATTTTGACTTCATTGACGACATTTTTTGTTGTTTTTACGCTATGGACATTTGGTGGAGAGATTATACATGGATTTGCTTTTACCCTACTAGTTGGTATTGTAATAGGAACATATAGCTCAATTTTCGTAGCAGCACCTATGCTTAAATGGCTAAAATTTTCTGTTAAAGATTATAAATCCAAAGAGGCGATGAAAGAAAAAAGAAGAATAGAAAAAGACAAGATGAGAGCACAGTTTGAGAGAGGTACGCTGTAGCTTAAGTAAAAAGGTAATATTAAAACAAAAAAAGGGGGTATAATGTGAACTGGGGAAAAGTAATATATATATTCTTTGCTTTGATGAGTTTGACTACAACAGTAGGATTCTTATATGAGCAAAATGAAGTTGCACTTTTTGTTGCAGCTAGTATCAATTTGATTTCGACGCTACTTAAAATTGGAGTAAAAAACATACTCTCAGCAGAGCTTTTTGCAAGCTCCTTAGTGGCAGATCTTCATTTGATACCTGCATTTTTGTTTTTAGTACTTGCTGGCAATACAACCATGGCAATTGCCTTGGCTATTGGTGCAATAGTTGCCAATATCTTTTCATTGACATTAGTGTTGGTTGAGACATTAAAAACACAAGAAGAATTTTAAGGATAGAGATATAATGGAATATAAGCCAAGTATAGTAGAGAAAAAATGGCAAGACTATTGGAGTAAAAATAACTCTTTTGAGCCTTCAAATGACTTCTCAAAAAAGAAAAAATATATACTAAGTATGTTCCCTTATCCAAGTGGCCGTATTCATATGGGTCATGTTAGAAACTATACTATAGGCGATGCAATTGCGAGAAACTTTAGAAAGCAAGATTTCAATGTGCTTCATCCTATAGGCTGGGATTCTTTTGGAATGCCTGCTGAAAATGCAGCTATAAAACATGGAACTCATCCTAAAAAATGGACATATGAGAACATAGACTATATGAAAAAAGAGTTATCTGCTCTTGGACTCTCTTTTTCAAAAACTAGGGAGTTTGCTACGAGTGATGAGCTTTATACTAAGCATGAGCAGCATATCTTTATAGAGATGTATAAAAAAGGGCTTGTCTATCAAAAAAGCTCAACTCTAAACTGGTGTGAGACTTGTCATACGGTTTTAGCAAATGAACAAGTAGAAGAGGGTTGTTGTTGGAGATGTAATAATGAAGTCGAGCAACGAGATATGCCCGGATACTATCTAAAGATAACTGATTATACACAAGAGCTTTTAGATGATGCCAAAAAGCTAGAAAAAGGTTGGCCAAAACAAGTCCTTACTATGCAAGAGAACTGGATAGGCAGAAGTGAGGGCTTGGAGTTTGATTTTGTTTTGAGTGATGAGAGCAAAAATAAACTCGACAATAAGTTTGACAAATATAGCGTTTTTACAACTCGACCTGATACGATTTATGGCGTAACTTATACTGCTCTTGCTCCTGAGCACGAGATAGTAAAGTATATTTGCAAAAACAGACTTTTATCTGATGAAAAAATCAAACAAATCAAAGATATGCAAGCAGTTAGCTCAAGAGATAGAGCTCAAAATGAAAAAGAAGGCATAAGCTTAGAGATAGATGTGGTGCATCCTTTGAGTGGAGAAAAAGTGCCTGTTTGGGTTGCCAATTTTGTTTTGATTGAGTATGGTGGTGGTGCTGTTATGGCGGTTCCTGCTCATGATGAGAGAGATTTTGAGTTTGCTACTAAGTATAACTTGCCGATAGTCCAAAGTATAGAGAATGAGAAAAATAGTTTTGATGGAGTTAAAGCGACTACGGAGTATGGGAAGCTTGTAAATTCTGGTAAATACACAGGAATGAGCTCAAAAAAAGCACAAAAATCAATAATTTATGATTTTGAGAAAGATGGGCTTGGCAAAAAAGTTATAAACTACAAGCTAAGAGATTGGGGCATAAGTAGGCAGAGGTACTGGGGTGCTCCTATACCTATGATTCACTGCAAAAAATGTGGTTTAGTGCCTGAGGCTGTAGAAAATCTCCCAGTTGCTCTTCCTGAAGATGTGCAGATAAGCGGAGAGGGAAATCCCCTCGATACTCATCCGACTTGGAAGCATGTAAAATGCCCTACATGTAAAGGTGACGGAGTTCGTGAGACTGATACTATGGATACCTTTTTTCAGTCTAGTTGGTACTTTATGAGATTTGCTACTGATAAGTCTATGTGGGAAGATAAGGTTTTTGATAAAAAGAGTAGTGATTATTGGATGAGTGTTGATCAGTATGTGGGTGGTATAGAGCATGCGATATTGCATCTTTTGTACTCTCGATTTTTTACAAAAGTCTTAAGAGATATGGGGTATAGCTCTTGTGATGAGCCTTTTGAGAATCTATTGACCCAAGGCATGGTTTTGAAAGATGGCTCAAAGATGAGTAAGTCAAAAGGCAATACTGTTGACCCTGATGCAATTGTGCAGAAGTATGGTGCGGATACGGCGAGACTTTTTATACTTTTTGCTGCTCCTCCTCAAAAAGAGTTAGAGTGGAATGACAGTGCTGTTGAAGGCGCATATAAGTTTATCAAAAAGTTTAGTGATAGAAGCTCAAATGCAAAAATCATAGAAGAGTTGCCTTTGATAGAGCATAAAAAACTCTCTAAAGAATCTCAGCTTGCTAGAAAAAAAGTTTATGAAGCTCTAAAAAAGTCTAACGATATATTTGCTTCTGGATATGCTTTTAACACTCTTATAGCAGCGTGTATGGAAGCTTTAAATGCACTTAGTGCTCAAAAAGATAGTGCAGTTTGGAGTGAGGGTTACTATGTTTTAACCAACATACTAGAGCCTATCATCCCGCATACTTGCTGGGAGATAAGCGAAAATCTTTTTGGACTTAAAAACTTTAAAAAAATTGAGGTACTAGAAGAAGTTTTTGAGGAATCTACGATGATTTTGCCTGTTACGATTAATGGTAAAAGAAGATGTGAGATTGAAGTGGAAAAAGATACTCCAAAAGAAGATATCTTGACTTTGTCAAAAGAGCATGCAAGTAAATGGTTAGAGCAAAAGAGTATTATAAAAGAGATTTATGTTCTAGGAAAACTAGTAAATTTGGTGGTAAAATAGCATGAGATATATATGGCTTTTTTGTATAGCTATTTTTATCTCAGCTTGTGGATATAAGCCGACAACGCACTACTCAAAAGAACTTTTAGGTGAGCGTATATATGTAGATGTTACGATAAATAGAAAAGATCCAAGAAATAGTATCTTGATAAAAGATGCAGTTAATGAGTCAGTCATAACTAGACTTGGTGGTAAACTGAGCTTAAGAGAGAGTGCGGATAGTGAACTACATGTAGAGATAGGCTCAACATCATTTACCCCGATTATTTATAATCAGCGGGGCTTTGTGACAGCATACAAGACAAAAGTATCGCTCAATATAAAATATACAATAAAAGATGGAAAGAGTGAAAGTTTTTCAACAACAGGAGAGTATGACTTTCCAATAGCGCAAGATGAGCATGGAAAAACAAGCAGTCTGATTTCTGACAGCAATAGATTTCAGGCAATAAAACTAGCTTCATTAGATGCTATAAATGAGTTCATATCACAAATAGCTATTAAAGGCATGAAGTAAAAAGGTAAAATTATGGCAAACACAATCAGCGAGATAATAAAAGAGAGTTTTGAGAGATTAAGAGCAGAGCATTTGACCTTTACTCCAGATAATTATAATAAGGTTTTTTGTGAAGTTGCAAAGAAAAAAGGTGTTGTAGTTGAAGATTGTCAAAAAGTTACAAAATATATAAAAAAACTTGATAATAAGCTAGCAGCAGAAGCAAAAAAAGTGAATGTTTCTACTTTGGATCAACTTCTTGCATTTTTTGTAGCGAAACTAAATCGAAGCAACTCAGAGCAAAGTGAACAGCTCATCACCTCTCTTGTTTTACTCTCAAAGAGGATACTTCAAGCCATCTCACTTTTGCATAACAAAAAGGCAAGTACTTTAGCTAGCGCTTCTCTAGATAGGCTAGATATGAAGCAAGATTTAAAGTCTATAGAGACTATTAAAGATAAGTGGTTTGATTTTATATCTAGCTATGATGACCAGTTTTTAAAAAAACTAGATAAGTATGGAAAAATCAATAAAGATGATGTAGAAAAAATGGTTTTTGATATATCTAGACTACTAGATAAAAAGGGAGATGAGAGCGAAATATATAAAAAAGTCGCTCCTTTAATTGTAGCAACTCTTACGCCATCAATCGCTTCAAGCATGAATGATGACTTAGCTACGATAAGTTACGAGTTAAGAAACTCACCAGAGCTACTCTCGTCAGAGGCAATGCAAGAGGATATTAAGCGATTTATTAAAAAAAGAATAGAGCTTGATAAAGATGAGGTAAAAAGTAGGATTCTAACTCTAGGTGAGATACTTGAAGAAATTAATAAGAAAATATTTGATTTAATTGATACAAGTAATATAAGCGGAGAAAAAGTAAAAAAGATTAAGAAAGATTTGTCTGATATAAATTTTAAAAAAAATAGTTTTGAGTCTATTTATGAAAAACTACTTTATATTGCAGACTCTTTAGATTCTGAAACAAAAAGCTTGGGTCAAAAAATAGTTAAAAGTCAAACTATAATCTCTACCCTTCACTCAAGAGTTAAAAAGCTAGAAAATGCTTTAATAATTGCAAGAAAAGAGAGCAAAGAGGACTTTTTGACAAGTGTGGCAACAAAAAGAGCTCTAAATAGTGAGATAAAAAGAGTTGAAGAGGGATATAAGAGATATAAGATAGATTATACTTTGTGTTTTTTGGATATCGACCACTTTAAGATTATCAATGATACATATGGTCATGATGCTGGAGATGTGATACTGGCAACTTTGGGAAAAATCTTAAAAAGGTATTTGCGTGAGGCAGATTTTGTTGGAAGATATGGTGGAGAAGAGTTTTTGGCAATACTTCCGAGTATAGATTTAGAGAAAGGCATCCTTTTTGCTGATAAGATTAGAAAAATTATAGAAAACTACAAATTTGTATATAAAAATGAGCGTATTATAGTTAAGATAAGTTGTGGTGTTGCTCAGCGTTCACTCTGCAGCTCTTCTGGTGATACTATTATAGAAGCAGATAAGATGCTGTACAAAGCAAAACAAAATGGACGAAATCAGGTAATGCCAAAAGCCAAATGAGATTAAAAGATTTTTTACAAAACAAGCCATTATATTATAAGAAAATAGATTATAATAGATTTCCAATAATCTATAAAAAAATAGAAAAAAGCTTCAATCTTCCCCGTATAGTGCATATCGTAGGAACAAATGCAAAAGGCTCAACGGGTCGTACACTAGCTCATCTTTTACATAAAAGAGGCTTACATGTAGGGCATTATAGCTCGCCTCATATATCCAAATTTAACGAGCGTATTTGGATTGATGGCGAAGATGTGAGCGATGATTTGCTAGAAAGAACTCATAAAAAACTACAAACTTTGCTCTTGGATGAAGATAGTGAGGCACTATCTTATTTTGAATACACAACTCTGTTAGCAATGTTGATTTTTTGTGAGTGTTGTGAGTATGTAGTGCTAGAAGCTGGGCTTGGTGGGGAGTTTGATGCGACCAATGTTTTTGATAAAAAGCTTAGCATTATAACTCCAATAGGCTTTGACCACGAGGCTTTTTTAGGCAATACACTAGAGAAAATAGCAACAACAAAACTTAGAAGCGTAAGAGGAGATCTTCTTTTAGCAAAACAGTACGAAAAAGATGTGTATAAATTGGCATTAAAAAGAGTTGAAGAAGTTGGAAGCAACCTTTATTTGGCTGAGAGTTATCTTAGCGATGGGTTTTATGAAGAGCTAAGAGATGAGATAAATGATAAAAAATACCCTCAATTTTTTGTTGATAACTTTTCTACGGCATTGTGTGCTTATGAACTTCTAGGCTTTAAGGCAGAAGTAGGTCTTCTTGAGGGATTAGAGCTTTTTGGAAGATGTCAAAAAATTGCAAGAAACATAACGATAGATGTCGGACATAATCCAATGGCTGCAAAAGCTTTGCTAGAGCATTTTAAAGAAAAAAAGATAGTTTTAGTTTACAATAGCTATGATGACAAAGAGTATGGAAAGATTTTGCAGATTTTGAAGCCTATCATAAAAGAAGTACAAATACTCAAAATTACAGACAAGAGAGAATCCTTAAGAGGGAATTTAGAAAATATTTTAAAGCTTAATAAGATAAAATATAGACAATTTGATAAAATATCTAGCGATGAAGAGTATTTAGTTTTCGGCTCATTTAGCGTTGTTGAGGAGTTTTTAAATAGATGTCAGTAAAAAATAAATTTACCATAACCATATCTGATATGCATGGCTCAAAGCACTACTTGCTTCATCAGGTTATAAAAAGATTTGTACTGTATTTTTTTCTATTTATTGTTTTTATTATCGTTTCTGGTTCATACTTGATCGCTTTTTTGATAAATAGCGTAGATGACTTAAATGATAAAAGAAATCAGATGATAAGCGAACAAAAAGTCTTGAAAGTATATAATGATAAACTTTTGGCACAGATAGAAACGAAATCGCAACAGTATGATGAAATAAAAGAAAAAATTGTAGATATAGAAGCACTAGTTGGTATAACACCATCGCTTGAGATTGAGATTGGTGAGAGATTGAAAAACATCAAATTCACTGCAGCCCAACAGAAACTTATTTTTGACAATATACCAAACGGACATGTAATACCATTTCAAGGATATACTAGTAAGTATGGTTGGAGACAACATCCTATACTAAAAAGGAGAGAGTTTCATAGAGGTATAGATTTAAGAGCAAAAAAGATGACTCCCATTATAGCTCCAGCCGATGGGGTTGTTGAGTATGCTGGATACCATAAAAGTAATGGTTATGGTTATTTGGTTATAATAAGACACAATTATGGCTTTAAAACAATCTATGCTCATTTGAGTAAAAAATTTCCTGTAAAAACAGGCACATTTGTAAAAAAAGGTGATATCATAGCTTACACGGGCAACAGCGGACTCTCTACAGGACCGCATTTGCACTATGAGATACACTTTGCTACAAGAACCTTGGATCCCAAAAATTTTATCTATTGGGATAGTTCTAATTTTGAAGAAATATTTAAAAAGGAGAAAAGAGTATCATGGCAATCTTTGATAAATCTAATACAAGCTCGCCTGCATCAAGTGAAACAACAATAATAGCAAGGGGTGCTAAGATAGACGGAGTTTTTAACTGTGCATCACGGCTACATGTTGATGGAGAGCTTAAGGGTGAAATTCACTCTAAAAGTATAGTTACCATCGGCAAGGGCGGAAAAATAAATGGCAATATAACAGCTTCTAGACTTATAGTCAATGGACTTTTTGAGGGTAGTGCTGATTGTGATGGTGTAGAAGTTCTTGCTGGCGGGAGATTTTTAGGTAAAGTGATTTCAAAAGAGCTTATAATAGAATCTAAGGCTCAGTTTGAGGGTGAGAGTAAAATAAAAATAGAAAAGCAAACTCCTAAAATAGAACAAAAAACTACAAGCAAGACATAGATAAAATTGCAATCTTCGACTTATGAGTTTTTTAAAAATGGAGGCAATATTGATTTGCTCGGGGTCGCTAATGAGAAAGATGCTTTTTTAGTAGCTCAAGTCGTAGAGTTCGTTGGAAAAAAAGCATATTTACTACCAGACCTAAGAGTTAGATTTGGTGATGATTTACGCTCTTTTTCTGATGAGTTACAGCAGTTTTTAAATGTGCTAAAGATATATTATGATGATAACTCTACAAAAAAAGTACTTATTTCTCCGATTAGAACACTTTTTGCTCCACTTCCTCCTAAAGGCTTTTTTCAAACTAGAGTTATAGAGTTTGGCGATACCCTAAGTCTGAAGAGCTTTAAAGAGAGTATGCTGCATTGGGGATACAGCTTTGTTGATGTTGTAGAAGCTAGGGGAGAAGTCTCTTTTAGGGGAGATATCGTTGATATATTTCCAATCAACTCTAAATTTGCTCTTAGAATTTCACTTTTTGATGAAGAGATAGAGAGTATAAGACACTTTGAGTGTGAAACACAAAAGAGCCATAAAGAGGAGTTAGAGAGATTTGAGATAGTTCCTGCTCTTTTTTCATTGAGTGCTCAGGAGTTTGATGAGCTTAACAAAAATATTGAGAGTATGAAGAGCGATAGTTTTGTAAAAGATATGCACTCTTTGGGTCTTTGGGCAATAAAGAAAAGCTGTAAAAGTTGGTTTGATGAGTTCAATATAAAGCTTTTGCCAGACCTAGAAGATGAGATTGAAGAGATTGGGTTTTTTGACAAGGAAGATAGCATCAAGCTGCAATCTCTTCAAGTCATCCCAAATGCAAAAGAGTTTAAGCCTCTTGAAATTGCTTCAATCTCTACATTTTTGGATTTTCATAAGCATAAAAAAGTAACTATACTCGCAAAAAATGAGATACTTTTAAGACAAGAAGGGATTGATGAGAGTTTTAGCTTTAAAAAGAGTGATTTAATCATCAATATAATAAGCCCTGATGAAGTTATAATCTCTTTAAATAAGCAGACAAAAAAGAGAAGAAGAAAAAAAGCATCTATCATCTTAGATGAGTTAAAGATAGGTGATTTAGTAGTTCATGAAAACTATGGAGTAGGACTTTTTAAAGGTCTTCAAAATACAACAGTTTTAGGTGGCACTAGAGACTTTGTCGTTATAGAGTATCAAGGCGAAGATAAGCTACTACTTCCTGTTGAAAACCTTGATATGATTGATAGATATATAAGCGATGGTGGACATCTCGCAGTTGTTGATAAGCTTGGAAAAGGAAGTTTTGCTAAGCTTAAAGCCAAGACAAGAACGAAGCTTTTAGAGATTGCTAGTGAGATTATATCTGTTGCTGCAAAAAGAGAGATGATTGAGGCAACAACTCTTCATTCTCAAGCAAAAATCAAAGATTTTCAACAAGATGCAGGTTTTGAGTATACGCAAGATCAAAAAAAGTCCATAGATGAGATATTTGCTGATTTGAAGTCATCAAAGATGATGGATAGGCTTTTGAGTGGAGATGTTGGATTTGGCAAGACTGAGGTTGCTATGAATGCGATGTTTTTGGCTGCCTTAAATGGCTTTCAGAGTATTATGTTGGCTCCGACTACTCTTTTGAGTGCACAGCACTTTAAATCACTTGATGAGCGATTTAAAAAGTATGGTATTCGAGTAGAGAAGCTTGATAGGTTTACAACTTCAAAATCTAAAAGCAAGATTTTAGCAGATTTAAAAAGTGGAGAGCTAAAAGTATGTGTTGGAACTCACTCTCTTTTGGGAGTAGAGCTTAAAAACCCAGCACTTATCATAATTGATGAGGAGCATAAGTTTGGTGTAAAACAAAAAGAGAAACTAAAACAGATGAGAGAAGCGGTGCATATCTTGAGTATGAGTGCAACTCCAATCCCAAGAAGTCTCAATATGGCTCTAAGCTCTATAAAGCAGTACTCTCAGATACTTACACCACCAAGCGAGAGAGAAGATATAAGAACTTTTGTAAAAGAGTATGAAGAAAAATCCCTAAAAGAGGCGATAACAAGAGAGCTTAGACGAGGCGGGCAGGTCTTTTTTGTTCACAACAGAATTGCAAGCATAGAAGAGAAGAAAAAAGAGCTTCAGGCGCTTCTTCCAAGCCTAAAGATACTCATGCTTCACTCAAAGATAAGTGCAACTGTGACAGAAAAAGAGATAATGAGATTTGAAGATAGAGAGTATGATTTGCTTCTCTCGACCTCTATAATAGAATCAGGCATACACATGCCAAATGTCAATACTATCATAATTGATGGTAGCGAAAACTTTGGCATAGCAGATTTGCACCAGATGAGAGGACGAGTAGGGCGGGCAAAAAGACAAGGGTATTGTTACTTTTTAGTCAAGGACAAAACTCAACTCACTGAGCAGTCGAAAAAAAGACTAATCGCACTAGAATCTAACTCGTTTTTGGGAAGCGGTTCTGTTTTGGCTTATCACGATTTAGAGATACGAGGTGGTGGAAATCTCATAGGAGAAGCTCAAAGTGGGCATATAAAAAATATAGGCTATTCACTCTATCTTAAGATGTTTGAAGATGCTATCAATATGCTTTTAAACAAGACGCCAGTAAAGAAAAAAGAGGTAGAAATCAAACTTTCTATAAATGCTTTTATAAGTTCTGATTGCGTGAGTGAGGATAGAGTTAGGCTTGAACTGTATCGTCGCCTTAGTAAATGTGGAAGCATAAGAGATGTTTTGGATATCGAAGAGGAGATGGTTGATAGATTTGGCAAGCTCGATGTGCATACAAAGCAGTTTTTGGATATTATCACTATAAAGATTTTAGCAAGTAGTTGTGGAGTAGTTTTCATCTCAAACTTTGGACAAAATATAACTTTTAAAGATAAAAATGATATCAAGAGTTATCTAAAATCTAGAAGTAAAGATGATGATGATATTCTTGATACTGTGTTGATGCATCTAAGAAAAAAGGTTAAAAATGGATAGTTTTGAGCTTTTTAAAGCACTAAAAAATAGTGGATATATAAAAGAAGAGAGAGAAGAGCTTTGGTGGCCAGAAAGCGGAACGATTGAAGTTGTGGTCGGGACAATTTTGACACAGCAAGCGAAGTGGGAAAAAGTAGAGAAGAGTTTAGCGAACTTGAGAGAAAAGAGCTTGCTAGATTTAGAGTCCATAGCCAAATTAGACATAAGAGAGTTGTCATTGCTTATAAAACCAAGCGGATTTTACAATACAAAAGCAAAAAATCTAAAAAAACTTTGTCAAAATATATTTGAAGAGTTTGGTAGTTTTGAGGAGTTTGTTTTACATGTAAGTAGGGATTGGCTACTTGGGCAAAAAGGCATCGGCGAGGAGAGTTGTGATAGTATCTTGTGTTATGCCTGCAAGCGAGAGGCTATGGTGGTTGATAGCTATACCAATAGGCTTTTGAGAAAATTTGGATATGAGTTCGAGAGTTATAGTGAGCTTCAAGAGTGGCTAATATATGGAATCGAAAGTAATCATGAAAAAATAAATAAGCTTTATGGCAAAGAGATGCCTCTAAATGTAATTTATGCTAGATTTCATGGCAAGATAGTTGAGTTTTGTAAAGAGAATAGGCGAGGCAAAGAGGTGGATGTGAGTAGCCTAGATGTCTAGGCTACAGGAGCTATTTTGACTCTAGCTCTTTTTTGTGTGCTATAATCATAGCATAAGCTTCATCTTTTAGTCTAAGTTTCTCTTTTTTGAGCCTCTCAAGTGAAAGTTGCTCCATATGCTCACGCCCCTCTTCAATATCACTTATTTGCTGATCTAATTCATTATGTTTTTCAAAAATCCTTGAAAAATGGGCATTGCTTACTTTTAGCTTTGAAATCGTTTCTCTGTATTCATGTAGCATTTTTTTCCTTTTGTTTTATTCTAACAAAAAAGTGGTTAATCAAAGGTAAACTCTCAAACCAAATTACTTCTAGGCTCTCCTAGATAATAGCCTTGAGAGAAGTCAGCTTCCATATTTTGTACTATATCATAAATATCTTTTGAGCACACAAATTCAGCTATTGTTTTTATCCCAAGGTTTTTAGATAGATTTATGATTGATTTTACTAGTATTTGTGAGTTTTTATCGCAATCAATATTTTTAATTAAGCTACCATCAATTTTAATAAAATCAGCACCTATATTGATGATATGTTCAAAATTAGAGTAGCCTGAACCAAAGTCATCTATGGCTATTTTTGCACCTATTTTTTTCACTTTTTTAACAAATTCTTTAA
>CAYOWG010000016.1:0-14860 GCA_964407605.1 uncultured Sulfurospirillum sp.
TCCGCACTCTCTCCGCTATCAATAAGCCTTGCAAGATAATACAAAGAAGCATCAAGCTCAAAAAAGGGAAGCTCAAGCTCTTTTGAAACTATCGTAGCTAGTGTAGTTTTACCAACCCCAGCAGGGCCAAAAAAGATACAATGAGGGATGCTTCCGGATTTTAAAAGTTTAAAAAATGGACTATTTTCACTACAAAGATGCTTTTGTCCAGCCATCTCTTGCAGTGAATTTGGACGAAGCTTAAGAGCTAGATTGTCTATCTTCACTCTCTTCTTCCATGAATTTTAGATAGTCTCTTAGTGCCTTGTACTCATTTGGTTCAAGATATTTAGTCTTTCCAGGCTTTAGCATGCCTAAATCAACTATACCATAACTAACCCGCTTCAAATCAACTACCTCAACATCAAAGTAGCCAAAAAATCTTCTTAGCTCTCTGTTTTTTCCCTCTCTTATGCTTACCTTTAGGGTTGAAAAATTTGGTCTATTTTTTATGATACGATACTCCACAAAAGGAGCAAAGTCCATGGAGTAGATAGCACTATTGCTGTGTCCGCCCTTTCTAGCATCTTCGGCATGAAGTCCAGTTCTCATAGCCTCTTCCATAGAAGGCGTAATCTTTCCATTTATCTTCACATAGTAAACCCTCTCTAGGTCGCCATGCATCAAAGCTGAAGCAACTTTTGGAGAATCACACAACATCAACAAGCCTTCGCTAGCATAATCAAGTCTTCCGACACTCAAAAAATGCTCATACTTCCTCGGAAGAGTATCATAGATAGTTTTTCTGCCCCTATCATCTTTTTTGCTTACTAGTTCGCCTTTTGGCTTGTTATAAACTATAACTGTATAGCCCTCTTTTTTATAGAGGTTTTTTCCATCTACATTTATTTTATCTTCAAAAGTTACTTTTGTTGATAAGTCAGTTACAACTTTTCCACCTACTTTTATCAAGCCTTTTTTTATCAACTCATCCGCTTCTCTTCTCGAATAACGAGTGTTGTGAGAAATTATCTTATTTAATCTAAATTTTTCCATTATTTTATACCTGCTTCTACTAAGTCATGGATATGTAAAACACCCTCAATATAACCTTTTTTATTTACTACAACCAACAGTTGTATCTTGTGCTCTTCTATGATTTTAAGTGCATCACTTGCTAACAAGCTTGAATTGTCCAGAGTTTTTGGACTTTTGCCACTATACTCTAAAACACTCATCTGCATAGAAAAATCTTTTTTTAAAAGGGCTCTTCTTATATCCCCATCACTCAACACTCCAACTAACTCATCTTGCTTGTTAGTTATAAGCACACTACCAAGTCTACCCTCACTCATAACGATAAGAGCATCTTTTAATTTTGTACTTTCACTAACGATAGGCAAGTTTTCTCTTCTCATCAAATCACTTACTTTTATAAAAAGTTGCTTGCCTAAACTCCCACCAGGATGAAATGAAGCAAAATCAGATTTCTTAAAATCTCTTTTTTTCATCAAACAAACTGCTAACGCATCACCAACCGCGAGAGTAAGCGTAGTAGAAGAGGTTGGAGCAGTATCAAGCGGACACGCTTCTTTTTCTACATATATAGACAAAAAGACATCACTATACTTTCCAAGCGAACTATTTTTATCTCTTGCGATGCCTATAAGCGGTATATCAAGTCTTTTTATATGAGGAAGGATTTTTATAAGCTCTTCACTCTCTCCACTATAACTGATGGCCAAAACAGCATCATCAGAACCAATCATGCCCAAGTCGCCATGCATGGCTTCAGTCGGATGCAAAAAGAAACTGCTCGTCCCAGTACTAGCCAAAGTCGCAGCTATCTTCGCTCCAACCAAACCACTCTTGCCAACTCCTGTAACTATAAGCTTCCCTTTGGTTTTTATCACTATATCAACTGCCTCTTCTATCTCAGAGCCTAGTCTTTTAGAGCATCTAAGTAACTCTTTAGCCTCTATCTCCAAAACTTCTCGCGCAATTTGTACAAAATCCATAACAATCTTCTACATTACAAATATCGTAGGAACGATAGTTGGGTATTTTTTCATCTTTCTAAATATATGCTTTCTAACAACACCTCTTAGTTCATTTTCAAATATTCTTGTATTTTGAATAAGCTCTTTTTTTGCATTGACTACAAACTGGTCTATGATACCTTCCATCTCTTTGCTAAATGCATGATCTTTTGCATCAGGAACCAAGCCATAACTAACTACTTTTGGCTTATTGATCAGTTTATGCTCACTTTTGCTTATCTGTGCTACTATCATCACAAGTCCCGCATCTGCTAGGTTTTGCCTATCTATCACAACATCGTTAGAGATTTGCTGATTTATCTGGTTATCTATAAAAACTTTTCCTGTCTTCACTGACTTCACTTTTTTCACATACTTTGGACAAATCTCAATCTGGTCACCATCACTCATAAGAAGAATGTTTCGTGCAGGAATACCACAGCTTATACCAGTCTCTTTGTGTTTTAATATATGATTGTACTCGCCATGGACTGGCAAAAAGAACTTAGGCTTAGTAAGTCTTAAAATCAGTTTTTGCTCCTCTTGGGCTGCGTGTCCACTAACATGAATCTCACTAAAATCTTGATAAGCTACGCTTGCTCCACTTTTTAGCAAGAAGTTAAGCACTCTTGACACACTAGCCTCATTACCTGGGATTGCTTTAGCAGAGATGATTATCTGGTCGCTTGTCTTTATCTTTATATGTCTATGCTCATCTGTTGCCATTCTATAAAGTGCACTCATAGGCTCACCTTGGCTTCCTGTTGTTACTATCAATACTTCTTTATCGTTGTACTTGTTCACTTCATGCGGGTCGATAAATATACTTTTATCAAGCTTTATGTATCCCAAATCAATCGCAATAAAGAGATTTCTCTCCATCGAACGCCCTATAACACAGACTTTTCTGCCGTGCTTGAGTCCATGATCGATCGCCTGATATACTCTATGGATATTTGAAGAGAAAGTTGACATAATAACTCTGCCTTTTGCCTTTGAAAAAATCTTGTTAAAAGTAGCACCAACCGTACTCTCGCTTCTTGTGATGCCTTCTCTATAAGAGTTCGTACTATCGCTCAAGAGTGCCAATACGCCTTTTTCTCCATAGTGAGCAAAACGGTTTAAGTCAGTTACATATCCATCTATCGGAGTATGGTCTATCTTAAAATCGCCCGTGTGTATGATAGTCCCTGCATCAGTTGTGATAGCCAAAGATGAAGCATCGATTATAGAGTGAGTTATATGCATCCACTCTACTTTAAAGTCTCCAATCTCTACAATTTTTCTTTTCTCTACAGGACGAAATAGCTTCTTATATGCCTTTAGTCCATGCTCATCAAACTTATTTGCTATCATACCAAGCGGCAATGGAGTAGCATATATAGGAAACTGCATCTCTTTAAAAAGGTAAGGCAATGCCCCTATATGGTCTTCATGTCCATGAGAGATAATTATACCTTTTATTTTTTTCTTGATAGTCCTAAGGTAGCTAAAATCTGGTACGAGTATATCGACGCCATGCATGTCTTCACTAGGAAAGCTCATCCCAACATCTAAGACAATCGCAGTAGTATCAGTTTCAAAAACCGCTATATTTCCACCAATCTCGCCAAGTCCTCCAAGAGGAGTTATGCGGATTTTTGCATCTGTTTTTAGATCTAGCTGATTGAATTTTTCTAGCGTATCTTTGTGCATCTTCTGGTTTGCGATAATCGCCTTACTCATATCATCTTGCCACTTCTCTTTGCCATCTAGCAAACTTGGCTTATTTTTTGCACTTTGAAACTTTGGTCTGCCTCTTTTTTGTTGAGGTTTTTTCGCTCTAGGCTTTACATTGCCATCTTTCTCCTCTTTTGGAGCTGGTTTTCTGTTGGCGTTGTTGTGCTGTGGCTGTCTTCTTTGTTGAGGTCTTCTATTCTTATTTTTTTGAGGATTTTGTTCCTGCCGCTTCTTCTCTTCCATCTGTATTCCTTAAATCGTTAAATAGTAGATGATGAGACATGACATTGATTTCATGAGGTCTGATAGTGAGTGCAAGTCCATATTTGTCTAAAAGAGAGTTAGCATATCTTTTGTCAACCCACTGAGAGATGTTTTTTAGCCAAGTTTTTCGGGGAGCAGTAAACGAATGCTTTAGATATTTTTCAAACATCTCTAGCTCATAGCTCGTCTCAAAAATCCCAGAAAACTCGCCTTTTACGAACTCTTTACTCTTTTTTATCAAAAGTACAGATGAGGTTACTTTAGGTTGTGGCTCAAACGATTCAGGAGGAACATCAAACAGTATCTTAGCCTCTCCAATGGATTGGGCTAAGATGGCTAGAGATGTAAACTCTTTCGTCTTATGAGGTGCTGCAAACTTGCGTGCCACCTCTTTTTGAATCATAACGACCAAGCTCTTGCACAGCGGGTCTTTCAAAGCTTCAAGAATGATAGTAGTCGCTATATAATATGGCAAATTTGCTACCAAATCATAAGGCTCATTACTCAGTCCACCCTGCGAAAATCTCTCTAGTACATCACCTTCGACTAGAGTAAATCTTCCCTCACTTACTTCATTATAAAATTTTTCTTTCAAATAAACAATCAAATCTCTGTCTATCTCATACGCTACTACAGGTCTAGCCTCTAGTAGTCTTTGTGTCAAATCACCTAAACCAGGTCCGATTTCTATAAGTTTTCTATCACTAACGGGCATCGATTGGATGATTTTGTGTAAAATCGAGGTATCTTTTAAAAAGTTCTGTCCAAATCTCTTTTTCGCTTCTTTCATTACATGTAAACCTCTAAATTTAGGCGATTGTATCTAATCCTTGCTTACATGTAGATTATTTATATTGCAACTAGCAAGCTAAATTAAATTTTCTCTATAGATAGTTAAAATTTCTATCTGCTCATCTCCTACTTGATAGATAATTGAAAAGCCCTTGTAAACCAACTTTCTTGCACCCTCAACTAGCTCCTCACAAGGTCTGCCAGCTTTCGGAAATGAGTGTAGCGTTAGGAGTATAAATCTTTTCATCTCATCCAAATAATTATCTGCTAGCTCAAAATTTTGTGTCTGTTGATAAATGTATAAAGCCTGCTCTATTAGTCTATCTGTTGCCATTTTGGAAAAAACAACACTAAGCACGATAGCTACTCTTTGCCTTTTCAAATGCCTCATCTATACTACAAAATTCGTTTCTCTCTATCTGTTTTTTTGCCTCTATAGCATCTTTTTTTAAACTCGCATGAGTGCTGTTGTACTCATCTAGTGACATTATAACTACTGTTTTATCATTTTTAGTTGTTACGATTACCTCCTCGTTATTATCACAAACACTATCGATAATTGACTTTAAATTATTTCGTGCAAATGTGTAGTTGATTGCTTGCATGGCTTTCCTTTGTGTCAGAATACTGTCATTATAGCACAAAAACAATAATTCAGCATAATTTTAGTACAATAAAATAAAAATAGAGAGCTTATATGGACTACTTTGCAAAAAGAATAATACCTTGCTTGGATGTAAAAAATGGCAGGGTTGTTAAGGGTGTAAACTTTATTGGGCTTCGTGATGCGGGTGATCCTGTTGAGGTTGCAAAGCGATACAACGAAGAGGGGGCTGATGAGATTGCTTTTTTGGATATCACAGCTACGCATGAAGACCGTGATACGATGGTCGAGATGGTAGAAGAGGTGGCAAAAGAGGTTTTTATACCGCTGACAATTGGTGGCGGTATACGGACTTTGGATGATATCTACAAGCTTCTTAGAGTTGGTTGTGACAAGATAAGTATAAACTCTTATGCTATTAAAAATCCTGATTTTATCAACGAAGCAGTTCAGAGGTTTGGCTCACAGTGCATAGTCGTTGCTATTGATGCTAAGAGAACTAGCGAGAGTTGGAGCGTTTATGTGAGTGGGGGCAGGATAGATACTGGGCTTGATGCACTAGAGTGGGCGAAAGAGGTTCAAAAAAGAGGGGCTGGGGAGATTTTGCTTACATCTATGGACTGTGATGGAGTAAAAACTGGATATGATATAGAGCTAACTAGTCGCATGAGTCGTATGCTTGATATACCTGTTATCGCAAGTGGAGGAGCTGGGAGTATGGAGCATATAAAAGAGGCTTTTCTCAATGATGCTGATGCTGCTTTGGCTGCTAGTATATTTCACTTTAAAGAGATAGATATCATGGACTTAAAGAGATACCTAAAAGATGAAGGGATACCTGTAAGATTATGATTATATGTGCTGGAAGAAGTGAGTCATTTGATTTTGCTCATCCTATCGGAGTAGGGCTTGTTGAGAGTGCTATGAATCTGACGAAGCTTTTACTTCAAGAGAAGCCTGATTCTTTGCTATTTATCGGGAGTGCTGGAAGCTACGGAAACTATAAAATCTTTGATATAGTAACAGCAACCGATGCCGTCAATATAGAGTTAGGATTCTTAGCTAACAAGTGTTATACTCCACTAAATAATGCAGATGTTCCACGTGAAACATCAATCGTTATAAACTCTAGTAACTATATAACAACTGATGCCCTTAGTGCAAAAAGACTACTAACACAAGGGGTTGAGTTAGAAAATATGGAGTTTTTTTCACTTGTAAGAGTCGCCAAAGAGTTTGGTATAGCGATAAAAGGTGTCTTTGTAGTTACTAACTACTGTGACACTAACGCTCATGATGATTTTAAGAAAAATCATAAAAAAGCAAAACAGTTACTAACAGAATTTTACGAGAAGTCATATTGAATAAAACCAATATATTAGATTTTACAAAAGAAGAACTAGCACTAACCGTTAGTCCATCTTTTAGAGCAAAGCAGATTTACCAGTGGATATACTGTAAGTATGTTAACTCATATAGTGACATGAAAAACATACCAAAAGAGCTAAGAGAAAAGCTAGAAAAAGAGTATATACTAAACCCACTAAAGCTCATAAAAAAAGAAGTTAGTAGTGATGAAAGCATCAAATACCTCTTTGCACTTCATGATGGATATACAGTTGAAACTGTTTTACTTCCTATGAGAAAAGAGGAGTTTGCAGAAGATGGAAAGCTAATCCACCATACCAAATTTACCATCTGTGTCTCTTCCCAAGTAGGCTGTAAGATTGGGTGCAGTTTTTGTCTAACGGCAAAAGAGGGCTTCAAAAGAAACCTAAGTGCGGGAGAGATAACAGCACAAGTCCTTGAAATCAAAAAAGATAATGATATTGCTCAAAACAGAAGAGTAAATATAGTCTATATGGGTATGGGCGAGCCGCTTGACAACATCAATAGCGTTGCAAAAGCAGTCAAGATATTTTCAGACCCAGATGGATTGGCAATCAGTCCAAGAAGGCAGACCATCTCTACAAGCGGACTAAGTAAGCAGATAGAGAAATTAGGAAAGATGGATTTGGGAGTTCTTTTGGCTATATCACTTCACGCAGTTGATGATGAGCTAAGAGAAAAACTTATGCCTATTAACAAGGCTTATAATATAGAATCAATCATAAATGCAGTCAAGGCATTCCCGATTGATGCAAGAAAGAGGGTTATGTTTGAGTACCTAGTGATGCAAGGCGTAAATGATGATATAAAAAGTGCAAAAAAACTTGTAAAACTTCTTCACGGCATAAAGTCAAAAGTAAATCTTATCTACTTCAACCCTCATATAGGTAGCGAGTTTAAAAGACCTTCAAGAAATTCTGTAGTAGCTTTTCAGCAGTATCTTACAGACCATGGGATGCTTTGTACTATTAGGCAATCAAAAGGGCTAGATATCAGCGCTGCATGTGGACAACTAAAAGAGAAGACGGATAGAGAAATGAAGGAGTTTAAATGAGTATAATGGAGTGGGGGCAAGTAGCTTTTATAGCATTAGTGGCTATAATCGGCATAGGTGGAATGATAAAGGTATTGTTCTTTGATAAAAATGAGAAGAAAAAGGACTAGTAGCTAGATTGCAAGCCACTCTTTTTGAACCAAAAGCTTATCTCCTTGGTAGATTTGTCCCAAAAACTTATCATTGATATTGACAACTCCAACCCCTTTTGGAGTTCCGCTCATCACTATATCTCCATCTTCAAAAGTAGAAAAACCAGCTATCTCTTCTAGTATCTCTTCTGGCTTATGCAGCATCTGCGAGACTATGCCGTCTTGCATAAGTTTATCGTTGATAAAAAGCTTTACATGTAGAGATTCCATATCTCCATCAAACTTCACAAAATCACTAAATAGAGCTGCTCCATCAAATGCTTTTGCTCTCTCCCAAGGAAGTCTTTTTTCTTTTAGTCTGCCTTGTAACTCTCTCTTGGTCAAGTCTAGCCCAAACCCAACTCCTGCTATCTTCTTAGCAATAATCAAAAAAGATATCTCGCCCTCGTAGTGGATTGGCTCCTCTTTACATGTAGAGAGTTTTGTGCTTATAGCTGAGTTTGGTTTCATAAAAATCACCATAGAGGAGGGTGTTTCATTGCCTAATTCCTCTATGTGTTCGGCATAGTTTCTTCCTATACAGACTATCTTGCTTGGGCTTATCTTATGGTTATTGAAATCTACAGTTTTCATAAAACTCCTTTTTTGTATCTAATTTTGAACTTATATCGTAATCTACACCCTTGTAACTAAACGAAATTCTGCTTGCGTGAAGCAACAATCTTGTTGCTCTAGTAAGCTCTGTGCTTCTCTCAAGGCTCATAAGTCCATCGAGATACTCTCCAGCTAAATCTTCATCTAATCCATAAACTGCATCGCCAATGATAAAATGTTCCACGTGAAACAAATGAGCTCTAATCTGATGCTGTCTTCCTGTTTTCGGTATCGCTTTTATCAGTGTTGTGTTGCTTTTTTTATCGTACTCTAGGGGCTCTATCCTCGTGAAAGAGTCTTTGCCGTTCTTATCTACATGTGCCTTTATCCTTATCTTTGAGCTTGGCAAATCAACAAGTAGTTTTTCATCTATATCAAAGCTTTTTTGCACTTTTCCATCAACCAAAGCAATATACTCTTTATAAACTTTTTTATCTTCAAAAAGCTGTTTTAACTCAACTTCACTTTTTTTATGCTTGCTTATGACTATAAGCCCACTTGTGTCTTTATCTATGCGATGAACAGCATTTGCGTCTTTTCCAAATAGGTACTTTATGTCATCGCTCAGAGTTTGAATGGCTTCTCTTTTTCTAGGATGCACTAGAATTCCGCTAGGCTTCTCAAAAACTGCAAAATCTTCTGTTTGAAAAACTGGCTTTAGCCCGATAGGGTTTGGCTGAAAAACTACAACTTCTATATCGCCTTGAATCTCTCCGCTTTTTTCCTCAAGCAAAACTCCGTTTACAAACACTCTCTTTCTGTCAACGATTTTCTGAGCTTCGTGTATAGAAATGTCTAGATTATCAATTAAAACTTTAAATGTTTTCTTCAACTCTTTTTGAAAAAACTTTTTAGTGATATATGCCAAAATTAACCTCTTTGTAACTAATGGTTTGCTAATATAATTTTTTTATTATATTAACATAAAAAGGCAACATGATGGTTGAACGCTATGCTAGAGAAGAGATGACAAAACACTGGACACAAGAAGCTAGATATAAAGCGTGGCTAGATGTTGAAAAAGCAGCTGTTAAAGCGTGGAACAGAATCGGTCTAATTCCTGATGAAGATTGCAGAAAGATTGTAGAGAATGCAACTTTTTCAGTAAAGAGAATCGAAGAGATAGAAGCTGTTACTAGGCATGACCTCATCGCTTTTATTACTAGCGTAAGCGAGAGCCTTGGCGAAGAGTCGAGATGGTTTCACTATGGTATGACTAGCAGTGATGCGGTTGATACGGGTGTTGCCTTACAGATGAAAAACTCACTTGAAATCATCATAAATGATACAAAAATGCTAATGGAATCTATCAAAAAAAGAGCTTATGAGCACAAGATGACTCTTATGGTTGGTCGAAGCCACGGCATACATGGCGAGCCTATAACTTTTGGATTGACTCTTGCGGTTTGGTATGACGAGATGGCTAGGCACTTAGAGAACCTTGAGCAGACTATGGAAGTTGTCTGCGTTGGTCAGATAAGTGGTGCTATGGGTAACTTTGCCCACGCTCCTCTTGAGCTTGAAGAGTATGCTTGTGAAGAGCTTGGACTAAAACCTGCTCCTGTCTCAAACCAAGTAATCCAACGAGACAGATACGCAAGACTAGCAAGCACCTTAGCACTCCTTGCTTCAACTATAGAGAAGTTTGCAGTCCAAATCAGACACCTGCAAAGAACAGAAGTTTATGAGTGCGAAGAGTACTTTGCAAAAGGGCAAAAGGGAAGCTCTGCCATGCCTCACAAAAGAAACCCAATCCTAACAGAGAACATAACAGGGCTTGCTAGGATGATAAGGTCTTATGCCAATCCTGCTATGGAAAATGTAGCACTTTGGCACGAGAGAGATATAAGCCACTCTAGCACTGAGAGATTTTGGCTTCCTGATGCATTTATAACTACAAACTTTATGATGCACCGCATGAACAATGTCATAGCAAACCTCACAGTAATGCCAGCCAATATGATGAAGAACCTCAACTTAACAGGCGGATTAGTCTTTTCTCAAAGAGTTCTTTTGGAGCTTCCTTTACAAGGAGTGAGCAGAGAAGATGCATATAGGATTGTTCAAAGAAATGCGATGAAAGTTTGGGAAGAGATCCAACAAGGCAAAGCAACCACAGATGAGAAGGGTGAGAGTCTCTTTCTAAATCATCTTTTAGCTGATGATGAGCTACGAGAAAAACTAAGCCAAGAGAAGATAAGAGAGTGTTTTAGCTATGACTATTACACTAAAAATGTAGATAAAATTTTCAATAGAGTATTTAAGGTATAACGATGATAACAGTACAAAAAAGAAATGGAAGAACCGAAACACTAGATATCTCAAAGATACAAAAACACACAAGCAGAGCAGTAGCAGGACTGAACAATGTAAGTCAAAGTGAGCTTGAAGTTGATGCAAAGATACAGTTTCGTGACATGATTACGACTAGAGAGATTCAGGCGACTTTGATAAAAACAGCAGTCAACAAGATAGACATAGATAGGCCAGACTGGACTTTTGTTGCTTCAAGGCTTTTTCTTTATGACCTCTATCACAATGTAAATCAGTTTAGTGGGTATGGCTCGCTTCAAGAGTACTTTGAAAGAGGTGAGTCGGAGGGACGATTGGTTCTTGGGCTAAAAGAGAAGTATAATCTTGAGGAGTTAGATGCCTATATAAAGCCTGAGAGGGATTTGCAGTTTAACTATCTTGGTATGAAAACACTTTATGATAGGTACCTCATCAAAGACCGTCAAGGAAAGCCCATAGAGCTCCCTCAGCACATGTTTATGGCGATAGCTATGTTCCTAGCCCAAAACGAGCTAAATTGTCAGGATTGGGCTAAAAAGTTCTATGATTTGATAAGCAAGTTTGAAGTTATGCTAGCAACCCCAACTCTCTCAAACGCAAGAACACACAGGCATCAGCTTAGTTCTTGCTATATCGGCAGCACTCCTGACAATATAGAAGGCATATTTGATTCATACAAAGAGATGGCACTTTTGAGTAAGTTTGGTGGAGGCATTGGCTGGGATTGGAATCTGGTTCGCTCAATGGGTGGCAGTATCGATGGGCATAAAAATGCAGCAGGCGGGATAGTACCGTTTTTAAAGATAACCAATGATATCGCGATTGCAGTTGATCAGCTTGGTACTAGAAAAGGGGCGATTGCCGTATATATCGAGCCTTGGCATATGGATGTAGCGGACTTTTTGGATTTGAAGAAAAACTCAGGAGAAGAGAGAAGAAGAACGCATGACCTTTTTCCTGCTTTGTGGCTAAACGACCTCTTTATGCGAAGAGTTAGCGAAGATGCGATTTGGACACTATTTGACCCTTGTGAAGTTCCTGATTTGCCGACTCTTTATGGAGAAGACTTTGATAAAAGATATATGGAGTATGAAAATGACCCAAATGTAGCAAAAGAACGCATCAAGGCAAAAGCGTTGTGGAAAAAGATTCTCACAGAGCTTTTTGAGACTGGAAATCCTTTTCTTTGCTTCAAAGATAGCTCAAACAAAGCTAACCCAAATGACCATACAGGAATTATAAGAAGCTCAAACCTTTGTACGGAAATCTTCCAAAACACCGACCCAAATATATATAGAACAAAGATAGTATATGAAGATGGCAGTGAAGATATATTTGACGAACTCTCTCTTGTGAAAACCGACAACGGCATCACAAAAGAGGCGAAAAAAGTTACTACACTTGATAGTATAGATGGCAAAAAGATATTTATCGTTGAGAAAGATATGAGCGAAGGGAAAACGGCAGTTTGTAATCTAGCGAGTATAAACCTCTCAAAAATCAATACTCAAGAAGAGATAGAAAGGGTTGTACCAATAGCCGTAAGAATGCTTGACAATGTCATAGACCTCAACTTCTACCCTCACGCAAAAGTAAAACATACAAACCTCAAATCACGCTCTATTGGGCTTGGTGTTATGGGTGAGGCTCAGATGCTAGCAGAAAACCAGCTTGAATGGGGAAGCTATGACCACTTTGCAAAAATCGACGAGATTATGGAGGCTATCAGCTATAACACTATAAAAGCTTCATCAAAGCTCTCTATAGAAAAAGGGGCATACCCAGAGTTTGATGGCTCAAAGTGGAGCAAGGGAATATTTCCTATAGATGTGGCTAACGAAGAAGCAAAAAAACTAGTAGATCGTGGTGGACTTTTTGGCTACACCTACAACTGGGAAGAGTTGCGTGAATATGTAAAGAAAAACGGTATGAGAAATGGCTACTTGATGGCGATAGCACCTACGAGCTCTATATCTATCTTGGTAGGAACAACCCAAACCATAGAGCCAGTTTATAAGAGAAAATGGTTTGAAGAGAATCTCTCAGGAATGATTCCTGTAGTTGTTCCAAATCTAAGTCCAGATACTTGGGCATTTTATACTCCTGCTTATGATTTGGATCAAAGACTTCTCATAAAAGCTGGAGCCATAAGACAAAAATGGATAGACCAAGGACAGAGCCTCAATATATTCATGTCACTTGAAAAGGCTAGTGGGAAAGTTTTAAATGATATCTATATGCTAGGCTGGAAACTTGGAATCAAATCAACTTACTATCTTAGAAGTCAGTCTCCTGAAGACAAAACTGATGTGGCTGATAGAAGCTTAGAGTGCGAAGGTTGCCAGTAGGCCATGTTTGAGCTAAAAACATTTGGGCTGTTTTTTATAACGGCTATCGCTGAGATAGTTGGGTGCTATCTGCCATATCTATGGCTTAAAGAGGGTAAGAGTATTTGGCTTTTACTTCCTACTGGTCTTAGTTTGGCTTTGTTTGTATGGCTGCTTACTCTTCATCCTGAGCCTGCTGGAAGAGTTTATGCTGCTTATGGTGGTGTTTATGTCTTTACTGCCATCATTTGGCTCTGGAGTGTAGATGGTATCAAGCCAACTTTTTGGGATTTTGTCGGTGTACTTGTTGCGCTTACAGGCATGGCAATCATCATGTTTGCACCAAGAAATATATAAGGAAAACTTATGATTTATAAAGCTTTACATGTAGAAGAGATAGAGGGGAAATTTACGAAAGAGGTTAGAGAGCTACCTCTTAAAGATTTGGACAATAGCGATATACTTATTCGCATAAAATACAGTGCTTTAAACTTTAAAGATGCTCTAAGTGCTAGTGGAAACAAAGGAATTACAAGAGAGTATCCTCATACGCCTGGGATTGATGGCGCTGGGATTGTAGAGAGAAGCAGTAGTAGTAAGTTCAAAAAAGGCGATGAGGTAATCGTCACTAGTTTTGACTTGGGTATGAACACAAACGGAGCATTTAGTGAATATATAAGCGTTCCTCAAGAGTGGGTAATACCTCTACCTGATACTCTAACTCTCAAAGAGGCAGCAGCAATCGGAACGGCTGGACTGACTGCTGCAATCGGAGTGTCAAAGCTCATAACAAACGGACAAAAAGAAGAAAACAGCATACTCGTAACTGGTGCAACTGGTGCGGTTGGTAGTTTTAGCGTTAAGCTTCTTTCTAGTCTTGGCTTTAAAGTGACAGCACTAAGCTCAAAAGCGGACAAAAAAGAGTTTTTGACTTCCATAGGTGCTGATAAAGTTGTGCTGATTGATGAGTTTGAAAAACATGCAAAAAGACCGCTTCTAAAAGCAAAATACGATGGAGCGATAGATGTTGTAGGAGGAGAACTGTTAGAAAATATACTCAAACAGATAAATCCTCAAGGAAGTGTTGCGATTTGTGGGCTTGTAGGCTCACCTCAACTCAATACTACTGTATTTCCTTTTATACTAAGAGGCATAAATCTTCTAGGCATTAACTCGGCTGAACTTGAGGATGAGCATAGGCAAACCTTATGGGAGATGCTAGCCCATGAATGGAAGATTGATTTGAGTAACATCACTCACGAACACTCCTTAGAGGAGCTACCAAAACTTATAGATGCAATGCTTGAGGGCAAAAGTACGGGTAGGGCTGTTATAAAGATATGAAAACTATAGGTCTTCTTGGGGGCATGAGCTGGGAATCAACCCTAAGTTACTATAAGCTTCTAAATGAAGGAGTAAGAGATACTCTTGGTGGCTTTCATAGTGCCAAAGTCGTAATGCAGTCTGTGAATTTTAATGAGATTCAAAAACTTCAAAGTCAAGGAAGATGGGATGAAGCTGGAGAGATATTGGCTAGTCTTGCATACTCTCTTGAAAAAGGCGGGGCTGATTTTATCCTCATTTGCACCAACACTATGCACAAAGTAGCTGATGCAATCTCTTCTAAGATTTCTATCCCTCTTTTGCACATAGCA
>CAYOWG010000017.1:0-14833 GCA_964407605.1 uncultured Sulfurospirillum sp.
AGGAGAGTATTTATGGAGATTTCAAACAATGGTAGTATCGTTACAATAGCAGGAAATATAAAAAGCGTACTTGATTTTCAAAAGATAAAAAGCCATCTTGATAACATAGTGCTAAGTCACAACGCAATCACGATTAAAATCCCAGACTCAATCTCCATCACATCTTCTTTGATAGGCTACTTTACAAAACTGATATACAAAGATGAGATAAAAATCTCAATAATCATAGGGGATAAGAGGCTCTACAATCTTCTCGATGAGCTTCACTTAGTCTCGCAATTTAATGCAAGAAAGGCTTAAATATGAACATCAAACAAAAACTCTCACTTATTCTTGGGTTTGTGCTGTTATATGCCCTATTTAGTATCTATGGGGTTGCTAGGGATAGCTTAAAAGAGAAAAGAAGTCTTGAAAATGCCCAAGCACTCAATATACTCTCAAGCAAACTAAGCCTATATATCCACGAAACACAAAAAGAGAGAGGGGCAAGTGCTGGTTTTCTAAGCTCAAAAGGTAAGAAGTTCACCGATATCCTTCCTAAGCAAAGAGAGCTAAGCGATAAAAGGCTAGGACTTTTAAAAGAAAATATAAAAGCACTAGAGCTAGAAAACTTCTCAGACTACTTAAAGCAAGAGCTTTCCAAAGTTGTCTCTATGTCAGAGCAACTCCCAACTATAAGAAACAAGGTTGACTCTCAATCTATATCTGTTAAAGAGAGTGTAGCTTTTTATACGAAACTAAATACTCACATACTAAATGTCACCTCGCTTACTGCAAAACTTTCAGACTCACCAGAACTCGTAAAGGCACTCTCTGCTTACTCTAACTTTCTAAAAGCAAAAGAGCGAGCTGGGATAGAGAGAGCCGTACTAAGTGCGACATTTGCCAATGACTCTTTTAAAGAAGGTGTGTTTTCAAGATGGATAGCACTTAAGGCTGAGCAAAAAAGCTATACAGATGCTTTTGCCTCAATAGCCGATAAAAAAACTCTGCTCTTTTTCAATAAATCCATGAAAGACCCGTCAATCGCACAAGTCGAAGCATATAGAAAAGTGGCACTAGAAAAAGGAAGTGTTGGTGGTTTTGGTAAAGATTCTGTTTCTTGGTATAAAACCATAACAAAAAAGATAGATGTTCTTAAAAAGATAGATGATGAGATATCAAGAACAAATGGACTTTTAATTACACAGCTTAAAAAACAAAACAGATTAGATGCTTTTATAGATATAGGGGTCAATGTTGCCTTTAGTCTAGTTTTGATTTTAGTTTTGATTTGGATTAGAAAAAGCATACTAAGTAGCGTTCACTCTAGCAAAACAGAGATAGGGCATATAGCAAAAAATAGAGATTTAACACAGCCACTCTCAACGAATAGCAAAGATGAGCTTTCTGAGATATCAGACTCAATCAACAACATGATAGACTCTTTTTCAAGCACCATTCAAGAGAGTACGGCTGTTTCTCAAGAAACTACCAAGCAGAGCAAAAAACTTGACGATGTATTTTCAACTCTTAATGGCAACTTAGCTACACAACAAGACAAAGTAGTCAAGATGAACAATCTCATAGAAGATGTTGCCATAAGGCTAGATGAAGTAGAAGAGGTTTCTATAGAGACGACTGAAGATTTAGAGATTACAGAAAAGACTCTTCATAAGTTTATAGCAAAACTGCATACTTCTGTTGATAGCATAGAACAAGGCGCACAAAGACAAGCAGAACTCTCACTAAAAGTAGGAGACCTAACAGAGCAAGCTAGAAATATAACTGAGATTTTAACTATCATAGGCGATATGGCAGATCAGACAAATCTTTTGGCACTCAATGCTGCTATCGAAGCTGCAAGAGCTGGTGAGCATGGTAGAGGCTTTGCTGTTGTTGCAGATGAAGTGAGAAAGCTTGCTGAGAGAACACAAAAAAGCCTTGATGAGATAAGTGTAAGTGTAAATATTATAAATCAAAATATTAATAACATGTCTGAGCAAGCCAAACTAACCTCATCAGAGATGCAAGAGAGCTCAAAACTATCAGTCCAACTCATAAACGATGTTACCAATACAAAAGAAGCTCTAGCTCTAACAGGCAAAAAATCAACAATCGTAATGCAAAAATCAACATATATCGCAACGAAAACCAAAGAGCTTATCGCTCACATGCAAAACATAGTTGAGAGTACAAAGGAAAACGAGACTCTAGGCATCAAGATAAACGAAGTATCACAAACACTATCACAAAGCTCAATCTCTCTTGAAAAATCTTTAAAAGAGTTCAAGGTATAGCCCCTGCTTTTAAGACCTTATCTAAAGACTCTCACTCTTTTGTGTGTTGAAGAGGATGCTTTAGCAAACAGTATCTACGAGGGTCTTTTTACGATACTTTTTAAAAAAATAATATTTGCTTCAAATGTCAAAGATGCTTTGAGTGCTTATGGCGAACAAAAGATTGACATCATAATCACTTCTCAAGATTTTCAAAATACATCTGGGCTTGATATGATTAAAGAGATAAGAGATAATAATGCAGATGTACCAATCATACTTGTATCATCCTTTGAAAAGGTCGAACTTTTATCAGAAGCTTTAAGGCTAAGCGTTACAGACTTTTTGAAAAAACCATTTGAAACGACAGAGCTACTTGAGGCTATTGAAAAAGCAGCAAAACAACTACTAGCTAACAACTATCTTGAAAATGAGCATAAAAAAAGCATAAATCTCCTAGAAGAGAAAGTCAACTACTCAAACTACCAAGAAGATTTATCTTTTCAAAAAGCTCTTAAAGTCATAAGAAATGATTTTTACTATAAGAGTTTAAAGCAAAGCGATACCTCAATCACGATAATTGACTTTTTATATAGTGCCCTTGATACTATAAGTGGGGATACTTACTCAGCAAGAAGGATTGATGAGAATAGAACTCTATTTTTTATCATGGATGGCATGGGGAAAGGTCTTGCTGCTTCTATCAGTTCTATCATAGAGTGTACATTTCTAAACAGACTAATTGACGACCTGATAGAACACAATAAATATATAACGCTTAAAAAAGTGATTGAAAACATCTTAAAACACGCAAGTAAATCGCTTTTAGATGAAGAGATGCTCTGCGCATCACTACTCATGATGCATGATGAGAAAAAAACACTAGAGTACGCATCCTTTTCAATGCCCCCAATCCTAATGGAAGACAAAAATGCTAACATAAGCAGACTAAAATCAAATAACCCTCCAATCACTCCATATACCAAGGCATTTAAGACAGATGTGATAGCGTATAAAGATATAAGTAAAATCTTAGTTTATAGTGATGGATTGACAGATAACACTCTTAAAGATGAAAATGAAACATACTCCAAGTATATAAACGAGGATTTTTTAAGCTCATCAACAAGAGAAGATTTTAGAAAAAAGTTTATATCTAGGATTGATGAGCAAGAGGATGATGTGACTTTTGTATTGATTCATTTTATCCCACTTAAAAAGTCAATTGGCTCACTAACAATCCATACAACCCTAAGCCAAATCCAAGAAGCAAATGAGTGGTTTGAAAAAATCATATCAAAACAGAGCTCAAATGAAACAGTACAAAGCAATGCCAATCTAGCATTTATGGAACTTCTTATGAATGCTTACGAGCATGGAAACTTAGGCTTGCGAGCAAAACAAAAACACAAACTAATGGCAGATGACAAATACTTTGATTTTCTCGCCAAAGAAGAGCTTACATGTAAGAAAAAAATCTACATTGAAGTATATAAGTACAAAGACTCTCTCATAGTACAAATCCGAGATGAGGGAGATGGTTTTGATACAAAAATACTATCTAAGATATTTGGATTTAAAAAAAGCTTCAACTCAAGAGGTATCCTCATGAGCAGAAACGCAACAGCAGGCATCTACTATAACGAAACTGCAAATATGATTAGCTTTATCATAAATCTAGATTAGGGGCAACTCTAAAACTTCCAAACTATCACTTGCTAGTCCAACAGTCGCTAAAATCTTTGTTTTTTTTACGCATGGTAACATTCCTTCTATTTTTTACATTATACTGTGTAATTATTACGAAATTATATCTACTCTACTATACAATAGTAGAGTAGCAATTAAGCACAAGGAGATAAAATGCGAATTAATCCAGATGAAACTCAAGCACTAGTGGTTGATATCCAAGAAAAACTTTACCCACACATCAACAACAACGAGCAACTTCTAAAAAATACCCTTATTCTCATAAAAGGTCTTAAGCTTCTAAAGACTCCTTTTGTACTAAATGAACAGTACCCAAAAGGTATAGGACATACGATAGAACCTATAAAAGAGCTCTTAAAAGATGAAAATACCTATGAGAAAGTTACTTTTTCTTGTTGCAAAACAGATGAGACTATGAGTGCAATCAAAAAAAACTCTAAAAAGTTTGTTATAGTTTTTGGCATAGAAGCTCATGTTTGTGTTTTACAAAGTGTGCTTGACTTGCTTGAAGCTGGCTTGATACCTGTTGTGGTTACTGATTGTATAGACTCAAGAGATTCAAACAACAAAAGGGTTGCGATTGAGAGGATGATTCAAGCTGGAGCAATTCCAACTACCTACGAATCACTGCTTTTTGAACTCTGCATAAGTGCGAAAAATGAAGTCTTTAAAGAGATAAGCAAGCTTGTTAGATAATGAGACTACCGTGCAGTGGTCTTATGACTTTAAAAAGCATCAAAGTTTTCTCATCTTCATCGCTAAACATAGAGATTGGTGAAGATGACAACAACTTAAAATCTTTAATATTTTCAAACCTCTCTCTTGGATGAAAATACTGAAAAACTTCGCCTGAAGACTTTGTGTATCCGCTACTATCTTTTTCAAAAAAAGTTATGTTTGTTTCCAATATAGCTTCATTATAGTTTGCTTCGATAGATAAAAAACTCTCTTTGCTATCTCTAACCATAACCCCATCAGCCACTTCAAAACCAACTTGAGTGTTTATATCTGCTAAAAAATATCCTCTATCTTTTAATACTCTTTTCGTCTGGGCAAAAAACTTATCTAACTCATCATCTCGCAGATAATTAAGAACATCACCAACAGCCAAAGCACAATCAAATGAATTTTTTTGTAAATCCAACAACTCTTTGGCATCAGACTTTACACCAAGCTTATGCGAACGCTTTATCATCTCATGACTTCTGTCTATTCCGTAAACGTCAAAACCAGAACTCTCAAGAAGTTTCAAAAGTCTTCCATTGCCACAGCCTATATCCAAAACAGGCTCTACATGTAAAGGCTTTAAAAGCTTCAAGTATGATGAATACAAGACTTCATACTCATCATAAAAGCCTATCAAGGACTCTATCTTGGCATACAAATCAAGAGAGTTAATCAATCAAGTCTTTATCAAACTCCTCTTGATTAAATGTTTTATCTAGGTATTCACAAACCAGTTTTAAGTCTCTCTCTGCATTGCCAAGACAGCTTGTCGCTCCTGGACTTGGTGTCATATTGAAGATAATTCCTGTTCCTGGATTTATACTTGCTTCGCCAAGCATTAACTTTTGGTTTTTCTTATCAAGTACTTGAGGTCTAACTCCTCCAAAACCTTTTGCATACTCTATCTCATCAACTTGTAAAGATGGTATGATTTTTCTTGCATCTTTAACAAACAACTTCTTATTGATGTAGGGAACTTCAAACATAAAGTTCCTAAAAGTATAGTTTCTTATAACACTATCACGCAATAAATCCCAAAATATCTTAGCTATATCCTTATCAAACCTCAAAGTTTTGAAAAAATCAATAACCGTTGAGTTCCCGTGGTATCTTTCTAGCTTTGGTAGAACAAGTGCCGTTGGTCCAAATCTAGTACAACCATCAAGAAGTATATCAGGGTCGCCATGAAGTGCTGCAAAAGGAAGTTTTGGGTGCTGCACCATATAGACCTTTCCTCTTAAAATCTTTTTTTGTGTAACATAAAAGCTTCCAGCCACAGGAAGGCAACCATAATCAGTCCCATGTCCCATTCTGTGAGCAAGATAGAGCGAATGAGCTCCAGCATTTACAACCACAAAATCAGCCGTATAAGTTACACCAGCGGCCTCAACTTCATGTATCTTTCCAACTTGTTTTATACTTGTAACTTTTGAATTAAAAAACACATCAGTTACAACTCCATCTATCTTTTGTGCATTCTCAACTAATGTTTCTGTCATTCTCCCAAACTCGACAGTACTATACTCGCCCTTATCTGCCTCAACACCGATGCCAACTATACTCTCTGGTCGCTCGTTTCCATCTGCATCAAAGATGAGTTTTGGTTCTATCTCTTTAAGCTTATCTTTTTCAAACACTTCAAGGTACGGAAAAAGCTCTCTAAAGTCCTTGTGCCTTTGCCTCATATAAGCGACCTCTTCATCACCTACACCAATAGCCATCTTTTGATGAGCAAACATAAACTCATCTTCATATCCGTACTGCAAGCAGTACTTCTCTATCATCTTAGCAGTTCTTTTTACGCTTGTTGCTTTTTCAACTGTGTAGTTAGTCTCTATATCGCCACAGTGAATAGTTTGAGAATTACTTGTACCTTTTGAGTTTAAAGTTGCTAGCTTGTCATACTTCTCCAGTAAAACTACACTCTTTATGTCCGTATATTTTGCAGCTTCATAAAAAAGAGCTGCACCTGAAATCCCACCACCAATAATCAACAACTCATAGTGTTTGTTTGCCATGTGATATATCCTTGAATTTTCTTTTATACAATTATACTATTATAATTATAAAATACACCATAAGAAATGTAAATTTTAATTAACCTTTAAACTTAATTAAAAAATTATAAATACTGTTAAAAAAATCTAACTTAAGTTTGTTGTCAGATATTATTTTACTGCTATTGCTTCTATTTCTATCCCAACATTGAGTGGCAAAGTCTTTACTGCAACTGTACTTCTTGCTGGCTTATGCGTTCCGAAAAACTCTGCATATACCTTATTTACATTTGCAAAATCGCTCATATCTGCTAAAAAGATTGTTGTTTTTATCACGCTACCCAGCCCACTTCCAGCCTCTTTAAGAACTTCGCTAAGATTTGTCAGCACCTGCCTTGCTTGTACTTCTATATCTCCCTCTACTAAAACTCCATCTAAATTAAGTGGAATCTGACCCGAAGTGTATATCATATCTCCTATGCTTACTGCTTGAGAGTATGGACCTATGGCTGCTGGTGCTTTTTTTGTACTTATAAAATTCATATCTTTCCTTTTTATTGTTTTTGGGGACAGGCATCTTTTAGCAAGCTAAAAGCAGCCAGTCCCGCTATTACTGTTTTTTATCACATGTAAAAAAACTTCTTCTAGTTTCTCGACCTCATTCATGCCACATCTCTCGTTTACCGCGTGGATTGTATCATTGACTACTCCGCACTCAACACACTCTATACCAAATTGGGATATAAATCTTGCATCACTTGTTCCGCCTGCTGTTGATAGTTTTGTTTTTATATCTAGCACTTTTTCTATAGCATCTTGCACAGCTTTAACGATAGAGCTATCTCTACATGTAACAAACGGAAACGACCCTTGAGTCAGTCTCAAGCTATACTCTACCCCAACAAATAACTCAGCTATATACTCTTGTATATCTTCTTTGCTTGTCTTTGTTGAATTTCTTACATTGAACATCAACTTAAGCTCATTTGGTGTTACATTGGTCACTTCCATGCCAGCTCTTATGTCAGTTATAACTAACTCACTTGGAGCAAAGTTTTCATCTCCATTGTCAAAATGATATCCTGCCATCTTTGCTAGTATAGGGGCAATCAAGCTTATAGGATTTAAAGATTTCTCAGGATAAGCAGCATGCCCTTGCTTTCCCTTTACACAAAGATACCCATTGATAGAGCCTCGCCGTCCTATCTTGATAGTATCTCCAAACTCATCTTCACTTGTTGGCTCAGCCACTATGGCATAATCTGGAAGAAAATCTATCTTTTTTAAGTGCTTTAAAACCTCAATAGTCCCATGAGTCGCATCGCCCTCCTCGTCACTTGTCAAAATCGCTGAGAGAGTGCCATTAAACTCTTTTGTCTTTTTCATAGCTTGCACAAAGGCACAAACTCCACTTTTCATATCTTGCGTACCTCTTGCATAAACCTTGCCATCTCTCAAGGTCGGCTCAAATGGATCACTATCCCAGCCCTCCCCCGCAGGAACAACATCAACATGCCCAGCAAAGCAAAGATGAGGACCACTTCCAAAGCGTTTATAAATAAAAATGTTTTTTGTATCTTCTATGTCTATGATGGTATGTTTATAATCACAGAGATAATCAGCGATAAAAAACAGAGCCCCATCATCGTCTGGCGTAATAGACTTGTATCGTAAAAGTTTAAAAAATAGCTCTTTAGTTGTCATTGTTCAACATTTTCTCTCTAGGTTCTGCTAGATAAAAGCCTTGAAACTCATCAACACCCAAGCTATAACAAATATCATAAACCTCTTTGGAGTGCACAAATTCTGCGATTGTCTTTACTTGTAGAGTCTTAGCAAATGAGACGATAGCCTTGAGAATTGCTTTAGAATTTTTATCTTTGTCTATATTTTTTATGATAGAGCCATCAATCTTTAGGTAGTCTGGTTTGATTTTCATCATGTAAGAGAAGTTGCTATATCCTGTTCCAAAATCATCTATCGCGATTTTGACTCCCCTCCTTTTTGCTTTTTCTATGAAGTTTTCTACTCTTATCTGATTCTCGATACTCTCATCCTCTAAAATCTCAAACACTACTTGCTTAGCAACTCCATACTCTTTCATCTTATCAAAGATAAAGTTGTTTACATCTCCATCCATCATATCTCTTGCTAAAAGATTTATAGATAAAGATTTATCTGTTTTTGAAATCTCCTTAAAGCTTTTTTCAATCATAACTTTTGTCATCAAAGAGTACAATCTTACTTTTTTTGATGTCAACATAAATAAATTTGGGCTTATAGTATTGCCTTCACTATCCTCTACTCGCATCAAAACTTCATACTTTATCAGCTTTTTATCCCTATCGTATATGGGCTGGTAGTAAGGGGTAACTTTGTCATCATCGAGTGCTTTTTTCAATAGTTTAGTATATATAACCTTGTCTTTATAGCTAACTTCGTTGCTCATGCTATGAAGATAGCAAGCATAATCTTTTTGAGCTTTTTTCGCATGACTCAAAGCTATCAAAGCCTTATTTAGTGTCTCATCATCTTCTAAGCAAAATCCAATTGTCGAGTCAAAAACCACACTATCATCAAAACCAAGTATATGAATTTCGCGCGTCTTTAAAAGATGGACCAACTCTTGAGCAATCCTCTCATACTTCTCAATATCAAGCGAAGCAGATTCTAAAAGCATAAACTGATCTGAGCCTATCCTGTATGCCTTCATGTTTTCATAATTTGCATAGTTCTCTATCGCTTGGGCAATCTCTTTTAAAACATTGTCCCCTGCATCTCGCCCAAAATACTCATTGATTTCGCTAAAAGCATCTATGTCAACTACTACTGCTTTTGGGTGGTCTAAATCTTTTATATCTTTGTTGTAAGAGAGTATATTTGGCAATCCTGTTAGTTTATCAATATAGAGTCTGTTTTTTAAATCTCTATTTTCATTTTCAAGCTCTAAACAGTAACTATTTAAATCAAACTTTTTTTTGTCCAATATATCAACCTATTTATTAATAGATTAATTATACTTAAATATATATTAAATTACAACTTAACCAAAGTAGCCCCAAACCCACCTTGACTTGGAGGAGCATCACAAAAACTCTCTACACTTGGATGGATTTTTAAAAACTCTCTAACTGCGTAAGCAAGCTTTCCTGTACCTATCCCGTGATAGACTCTTAACTCCTCATAGCCATTTATCAAAGCATCTGATATGAATTTATCCAAGTTTTCAACTGCCTCTTCCCCTCTTTGTCCGTGCAGGTCTAAAACTACCGTTGAGTTTGCATTTTGTTTTGAGATGCTAATCCTAGTTTTTGTGCTTCTCTTTGGAACATTCCCACTTCTTTTTAGCGAGTTAAGTGGAACTCTTAAAACTATGCCATCGCACTCAACAGTTGCTTGATTTTTTTTGATACTCTTCAAAACACCCCTTGAGCCATTAAACTTTATACTATCCCCAACTTTCAAAGGGATTGGTGTTTGCTCTAGAATCTGAGGTTTATGCGTTGCTTTTTTATACTCATGGGCTCTATTGAGATAACGATGTGCTTCCTTAGAGTCTTTTGCTTTTATCGCCTTTTTTGCCTCTTTTATCGCTTTTGTATATTCATAACTCATCTTGGACTTCATAGAGTCAAACTCATCTTTATTTCTCTCTTTTTCATCTTTTAGATTAGTCTTGAGCCTTTTTATCTCTTTAAGCTCACTCTCAAGCTTTGAGGACTGCTCCCTCATTTTAAGCTCTAAGTCTATGTTTTTTTGTATAAGCTCGTTGAGTTTTTCTTTGTCATCTCCATAAACCTCTCTTGCTTCACGCACTATAGTTGCAGGAACTCCATATCTCAAAGCAGTCTCAAAAGCATAACTCTTTCCGATAGTACCTTGCAAAAACCCAAAAGTTGGTCTTCTGTTTTTCTCGTCAAACAGAGCTGCTAAAAGCTCGACTTGCTCGTTGGTTGCTAACAATGAAGCGAGTCTTTTATGATGAGTAGTTATAACTATCTTCATGTTCCTTGCTATAAGCTTCTCTATAATGACTTTAAACAAACTTGCGGCCTCATCTGCATCCGTGCCTAGCTCTATCTCATCAACCCCAACTAGAGTCCCTTGTTTTCCAAACAGCCCAGCAAACTGAGTCATACGACCTGCAAAAGTTGATATATCATCTTTCACATTTTGAGGGTCATCGAGAATGGCAAATATCTCTTTAAAAGTGCCTATTTTTGATTTGTTTGAGTCTATATGCATGGGAAGTAGATACTTTGAGAGAAAAACTGCACTTAATATAGACTTTAAAAGCATAGTCTTTCCACCAGCATTTACTCCAGTTATCATCAAGACTTGCTTTGTAAAGTCCAAACTTATCGGCTTTGGGTCGCTTAGGGCTGGGTGAGAAAACTTCTCTAACTTTATATCTTTTGACTTTTTTGGAAGCACAAACTCCATATCTCTATCTTTTGCAAAACTCACCCTTGCTTGGTAGGCATCAAACCTATCAAACTCTCTATTGATGAACTTTAAAAAAAACAGACTTTTAGCAAATGTAGTCGAGATAGAACGACAATACTGATATATAAGCTCCTCTTTTTTAGCCAACAAATCGTTCTGTTTGACTCTTAGCTTCGTTATGTTTTCAGGTGTTACATAAAAAAATCCGCTACTGCTTCGCCCAATCACACTGCCTTTTAAGACATGATTAAAACCGCCTCTAAGTAAAAGAGCTTCTTGGTTATTTATGTAGTGTACTTGCCTATCAACTAGATAGGTGCTTATCTTTTGTCCGCTCATAGTTCGTCTTAGGGCTGTGCTTATCTCCTCTTTTATAAGGTAAAGAGCTTTGTTGATTGCTTCAAAAGTCTCATCAATAGAGCTTTTTAGCTCGCCTTTATCATCAAAATAATCACATATCTCAAAAAGATTTTCTGGGATTACTATCTTTTGCATCCAGCTAGCCAAAGCATCACCCAAAAGTGCTTTTTTAAGATATGAAAAATAGTTTATAATTTTAACAAAAGCATAAATCTCTTCAAGCCCAAGAACACCCTTTTTTTGTATCAGAGCTATGGAGCGGTCTAGGTTTATGCTTTGAGGGATTGGCTTAAATGCTTGATGATTAAAAAGTTCTCGTATGAGTTTGTGATGAAGATGGATATCCCCCTCTAAAAAGAGAGGTTTTTTTCGTGAGAGATAGTTTTCATAAGATAAAACATACTCTTGCAAATCAAGCTGAATGAGGATTTTATCCATCAATCTACTTTACATGTAGAGACCCTTACTATGACTCCATAAAGTGCTTCTTCGCTTGATTTTGGCATAAAAGTTTGCGTTCCGCTTACATATATAAATCTCTCATTATCTACTTTATGCTCTCCACATGTAAGAGTTTTTCCTTGCTTAAAAGCATTGACCATATCTCTGTTATACTCCGCACTAGAGTCTAAACTACTCTCATAAGCGTATATACCTATAGCCAAAATTGCTACAACAACTGTAATAGAAATCTTTGAGTTATTTGAAAAATTATTTCTTTTACTTACAAGAGCCAAAAGAACCAATAAAATAAAAATCAAAAACAGAACTATCTGCATCAAGCACCCCTTAGTTGGTATGTTATGTCACCAGCCCCAAAGCCGATAACCAATCCTGAATCAAGTTTTTTTGAGTTGTCCAAATCTATAAAGTCTCCGACTCTTTTTATCTTTCCTATAAACTTAGGACTGTATTGTTTAAACTCTTTTTCAAAGTCTATCTCTCTCTTTTTTTCTCCAGCACTCCAAACAGGCATGATGATAAGCTCATCAACACCCTCAAAACACTCTACAAAACCCTGAAGATTGTCTATAGTTCGTGAGTATTTATGCGGTTGCCATATTGCTGTTATTTTATCCAAATTAAGTAAACCTGCATATACTTTTGCCGAATTCATAGTTGCTTTTATCTCCGTAGGGTGATGTCCATAGTCATCAACCAGAGCATAACCATCTTTTTTTGCAAGTATATCAAATCTTTTTCTAATGCCACGATAGTTTTTTATCTTCTCTCTTGAAGTTTCCAAATCTATCTCATTTATACTTGCAAGTATCGCTAAAGACGCATCAAGTGCTATATGCTCACCAATCCCCCAAACCTCAAAACGACCCAAATCTTTGAGCACAAAAGAGGTAAAAGGCTCGCCATTTTTGAGAATTGTATCTATCTCGGTGATATCACGACTAGGAAAAAGACGAATCGCCTCCATATCTCCCAAAGTACTCAAAAACTCATCTTCCGCATTTATAACTCGCAAAGTCGCACTCTTTAAAAACGACCTATAAGCTTCATAAAATCTCTCGTAATCATAATCATAATACTCCATATGCTCAGGCTCTGCATTGGTCACTATGGCTACATAAGGGTTTGAATTTAAAAAGCTAGCATCACTCTCATCAGCTTCAAATATGATATTATTACTCGCACTATAGTGCATATTTGTACCAAACTGCTTACTCTCAGCACCTATGATAACCGAGCCATCAACCATACTAGTGAGTATAGCAGAAGTCGTACTTTTCCCATGAGCCCCAGCAACAGAAAATACTCTCTTGTTTTTGAGTATAAAAGGCAAAGCATCTTTTCTTGAAAGTGTTACAATGCCTTTTCTTCTAGCTTCTACCAGCTCTACATTATCATCTTTTACAGCCGCAGAATATATAACTATATCTTGATTTTTTATACAAGTTTTGCAGTGAGGAATACAGATCTCTATATCCTCTTTTTCTAGCTTGTCTGTTATCTTTGTCTTTTTCATATCTGAGCCACTTACCACATAGTTTTCTTTTTTTAAGTACCGAGCCAACGCAGAGAGTCCAATCCCCCCAATGCCTACAAAATGGATAGATTTCACGAAACTCCCTCTTCTTTTATAAAGTCACTTATTCGCTTCAAAGCCTCTTTGATTTTTTCACTATCTTCAACAAGTGCTATCCTCACATAAGCATGTCCTATTCCCTCACGCCCCAAAAAACTACCAGGTAGAACTTTGACATTTTTCTTCTCATAAAGCCTTTTTGTGAACTCTAGCTCATCTCCTACTTCAAGCCAAACATAAAAAGTAGCCTTACTTATATCTACATGCAAAATTTCACTTGCAAGCTCTAAGTTTCTCTTATAAATCTCTCTAGTTTTTTCTACATGCTGCTCATCGCTCCAAGCAGCCGCTGCCGCACACTGCAAAGGCAAAGGCGAAGCAGCACCAATATAAGTCCTATACTTCATATACTCTTTTAGTATCTCACTATCTCCTGCAATAAAACCAGAACGAAGCCCAGGGGCTGAACTTCTCTTTGAGATAGAGTTTACTACCAAAACATTTTTAAAGCTATCATTCCCTACATGTAGAGATGCCTCAAGTAAAGAAGCGGGTTTTTTACCACTATAAATCTCACTATAACACTCATCATTTAACAAAACAAAGTCATACTCAAGTGCAAGCTCAACCCACTTCCCAAGCTCATCAATACTCAAAACTGAAGCAGTAGGATTGTTTGGAAAGTTCAAGATAACAAGATTTGCATCTTTTAGTTTTTTCAAGCCAATATCTGGCTTAAAACCGTTCTCTTTTGTCAAATCCAGATAGACGACTTCCGCCCTACAAGCCTTAGCAGCTCCCTCATAAATCTGATAAAAAGGATTCGTGTAAACCATAACAGGATTTTTTATTTCATATAATAAAAACTGAGGAAAGTTAAAAAGTACTTCACGAGTTCCAAACGATGGAATTATCTCGCTATCTTTTAGCTCAACCGAAAATCTTTTTTTTACAAAAGACTTTTGAGCATCTCTTAGCTGCTTTTCTCCAGCTGTCTTTGGGTACTTATTTAACAAGCCCACACTATTTTTAAGAGCATCTTGCACAAACAAAGGCGTCTCAAACTGAGGCTCACCGATAGTCAAAACAGAAGGCTTAAACTTTTTAGAAGGCTCTATGCCCCTAAGCAAATCTGACAATTTTTCAAATGGATATGGTTCAAAATTCAATGCTAGTTTTCCTATTATATATAATGTCTCCATTTTAACATAATTTGATTTATAATAAGCTAATGAGATAATTTCTCATGGCAAAAAGGAGGTATCAAAGGAATTTTGAATAAGCTTTTACAAAAGGGG
>CAYOWG010000018.1:0-14583 GCA_964407605.1 uncultured Sulfurospirillum sp.
AGATAAGACCCTTAATGTTGCTTCAATATGTAACATCTTTGCTTTAAAACTTTATATTATAAGAGCTTTGCTTATTGCTTCTTTTGTCTTTTTGCTAATAGCATCATAGTCTAAGTTTTTAGGATAGATAGGTTTAAGATATCTAATAGTAACTTTTTTAGGTCTTGGCATAGACACGCCCGTTGGCATAGCATCAAATGTTCCTTTTATAACAACGGGAACTATGGGAACTTGTAGCTCTTTGGACAAGATGGCAAAGTATTGCTTAAACGGCAGTAGTTTACCGTCTCTTGACCTCGCTCCTTCTGGAAAAATAACTACATTTTTAGACTCTAAAAGAGGTAGTGTAACATTTTGCATTGAGTTGATGAGGTTTTTGTTGTGGTCTATTAAGATGCTTTGAGAGTGTTTGGATATGGCTCTATACATCGGTTTTCCAAACTCACCCTCGAAGGCTAAAAAGAAAGTATCTTTAGCGACATCTAAAGGCAAAGAGGCTAAAACCACAAAGCCATCAATCATACTATAATGGTTGGGCGCGATAATGCAAGGACCTTTTGGTATGTTTTTAGCTCCATGAATCTCAAGGCGAAAATAGGGCTTGAAGATTGTCCATAAAACACTTTTCCATGCTCTCATAACCCAAGGAGAGTAAATCAGCTCTGTTTTACTCTTTTTCATAAAAAGGTCTTTCCATGAGATAGAGACTTTCTCTAGTTTTTTCTCATGCTCTTTAACCCAGCCATAGAGGTCGCCTAAAACCATAAGTGTTGAAAATCTTTTTTCATCAAGATACACGCCATAACCCTTCTCTATAAATAGAAAAAGCTTTACATACTCAAGTGAATCTAAACCCAAATCAAACTCTAAGTGAGATGAGAGTAAGACCTCTTTTTTGCTTACTTCCATCAAGTAGTTTTTGAGTGTTTTATAAGTCTCATTGTTTGGCTCTTTTTGCTCTAAAACATGAGGATTTCTTGCTATTGTGTAGTTTTTTATTTTCACTTTTGCAGTGATGTTGTAAAGCTCAACTGCATACCATTTGAGCTGCTCTTTGATGTTGATGATATGTGCTTTTTGGAGTGCTTTAAAGTCCGGATAGAGTGTTGCAAAAACCTCTCCATCTTTAAGAGTGATTTTTGCATCTTTTAAGTACCTACCGACTTCTAGTAGCTCTTTTTTTATATGTTCAAGGTCAATTAGCATAGCTCTCTCCTTACTTCATCTGCGATTTTTTTCTCATCAACAAAGTATAGCAATACTGCTCCAATCACAAAAAATATAGAGATTGAAGCGATTGCCATTCTTGAATCTTGCGTAACAAGAGCCATAAAGGCTACAAGCATAGGTCCTAGGATGGCAGCAAACTTGCCAAGTATATTGTAAAAACCAAAAAATTCAGCAGCATGGTTATGCGGAATCATCTTCGAGTAGTATGAGCGACTAAGAGCTTGGATACCGCCTTGGACGAGTGCAATCATAACTGCAAGGATATAAAACTCATAAGTTTCATCCATCATTGTTGCCCAAACGACTATGAAGAAATATACCCCGATAGCTACAAAAAGTGCTTTTTTTGTATCCCTGACTTGTGCGATTTTTGCAAAAAGCAGTGTTGCGGGGAAGCCCACAAACTGCACGATAAGAAGTGCTAAAATCAAATCACTTGATTCAAGCCCTATCGCCATTCCGTAGTCAACTGACATGCGGATTATGGTATTGACACCGTCTATATAGAGCCAGTAAGCTACTAGGAAAAGGAGTAAACCTTTTAGTTTTTTGATTTTACTGAGGGTATTTTTGAGTGCTTTAAAACTATCTTTTATAGCTTTAAAAGCTCCTATCTTTTTCTTTTCTTCTTCTTTAATAAAAAATAAAATAGGCATAGAAAAGATAGTCCACCACAAAGCAACACTTACAAAAGAGGCTTTTACGGCTTCTGCTTCGTTTTCAAATCCAAAAAAGCTAAAATCTTGCACCATCCAGACATTGATAGCAAAAAGAACCCCACCACCAAGATAGCCAAGACCAAAGCCAAGACTTGAGACAAAATCTACATTTTTTTCATCTGAAATTGAGGGAAGAAGAGCATCATAAAATGTATTTGAGCCTAAAAAGCCTATGTTTGCAAGGACGAATATAAAGATAGCGATTTGCCAGTTGCCTTGCGAGACAAAAGAGAGAGCAAGACTCATAATGATGCCAAGATAAGCAAATGTAAAAAGAAATCTCTTTTTAAAAGAGACCTTATCAGCAATAGCACCAAGAAGAGGGATGATAAGAACTAAAAACAGACTTGATATGGAGTTTGCAAAGCCTAATTGAGCTGTGCTAGTGGTTACATCTACTTCACTAGAGTAGTATGACTTGAAAAACAGAGGAAAAAAACCAGCCATAACCGTAGTGGCATAAGCTGAGTTTGCCCAATCATAAAGAGCCCAAGAGTAGATAGTTTTTTTATTTTGCATTTTGGATGAAATCTTTTAGGGCTGGCAGATATATATCTCTTGATTGTAAAAAACCGCTGTTGTGGTTTCCTCTAATCTCAAGAAAAGTTTTTGGTTGATTTGCATTTTTATATATAGCCTTACCGTGACTAAAAGGGACAATGTCATCATCTTTTGAGTGTATGATTAAGATTGGGCTGCTTATCTTTTTGACATGCTGTGCAGTATCAAAGTTGTATCGTACAAGAAAGCTCGGCACAAATGGATATATCTGTGCCGCCATCTTCCTTATGCTTGAAAAAGAGGATTCAAGTATGACAGCTTTTGGCTCAACATTGCCTCCAAGATGTGCAGCTATCGCTGCACCTAGCGACCTTCCAAATAAGATGATATCTTTAGCCTCAATAACTCTAGTTTTTCTTAGATAATCCCAAGCAACTTTTGCATCATCATAGCTATTTTGTTCATTTATATTCCCTTCAGAATTGCCATATCCTCTATAATCAACTATGAAAACATTGAGTCCTAGAGAGTTAAAAATCTCTATGGAGTCTAGGCGATGAGATATATTGCCAGCGTTACCGTGAAAAAACAGAAGAGTTGTTTTGGAGTTTTTGCTTGGTATAAACCAGCCGTGAAGTTTTGTGCCGTCATCTGCCTTGAACTCAACAGACTCATAATCAAGACCGATTGCCTTTGGAGTTGTTACGAGAGTTTTATATGGAAGAAATATAAGTTTTGATTGAAAAAGATAGAGCAATACAACAAAAACAATATATACACTAAGTAAAATAAATACTATTTTCACAAGACTCTCCTTTTTGATATAATATCATTTTTTAGGAGTATTATGTGTTAAGCGATAGAAATTTTATAAATATAGCCTTAGAACTAGCAACTGCGAGTAAGTGTGTGTCAAAGCAAGTAGGAGCCGTGATAGTCAAAAATGGCAGGATTTTAAGCACTGGCTATAATGGTACGCCAGCTGGATATACGAACTGTTGTGAGCATTGGGGTGATCAATACACTAGCGAGCATCACGAGTGGAGTAAAACTTATGAGATTCACGCAGAGATGAACGCAATCATCTGGGCAGCAAGAGAAGGCATAAGCATCAAAGATGCGACTATCTATGTAACGCTTGAGCCTTGTAGTGATTGTAGTAAAAACATCATAGCAAGTGGGATAAAAAGGATAGTTTATGATAAGTCTTATGAGCATACAAATTCGGACATAATTACAAAGTTTATTAAGGACAATGGAGTGCTGATTGAGAAGATAAAGAACCAATAGTCAGATAAGCTTAAGTAAATATAAAAAGGAAAAATAGTATAATATTAAAGATAATTATATGAGGAAAATATATGACAAATAGAGAAATAAAAGATTTAATGCGTTTTTTTGATAGTAGCAATATCTCAAAAGCAAAGATAAAAGATGGTGAGTTTTCGATAGAGCTACAAAAAGGATTTGAAGCAGCTAGTGTTGTAGCTACTCAAGCACCTGTCGTTGCATCTGCGCCAGTTGTTTCAGCTTCGCAAGATATCACAGAAGTTAGTAGTAAAAAAGAGACAGGAGATAGTATAAATTCCCCTATGGTTGGAGCATTTTACTTTTCTCCTGCCCCTGGAGCCCCAGCTTTTGTAAATGCGGGAGATATAGTCAAGAAGGGGCAAGCTGTTGGCATTATAGAAGCTATGAAAATCATGAATGAGATAGAGGCTGAGTTTGATTGTAAAATCATAGAGTCTCTTGTGGAAGATGGGCAGGCTGTTGAGTTCGGTATGCCTATATTTGCGGTTGAGAAAGTCTAGAGATGGCAGTTATAGAGAAGATACTTGTTGCCAACAGGGGCGAGATAGCCCTAAGAGCGATAAGAACTATCAAGGAGATGGGCAAGATTGCAGTTGCAGTTTACTCTAAGGCGGATAAAGATGCACTATACTTAGAGTACGCTGATGCTAGTATATGTATAGGCGAGGCGGCTTCTGCTGGAAGTTATCTCAATATCCCTGCTATCATAAGTGCTGCTGAGATTAGTGGTTGTGATGCTATATTTCCTGGTTATGGTTTTTTGAGTGAGAATCAAGCTTTTGTTGAGATTTGTGAGCATCATAAGATAAAGTTTATCGGACCAAGTGCAGAAGTTATGGTTATGATGAGCGATAAATCAAAAGCAAAAGAGGTTATGAAAAAGGCTGGAGTTCCTGTTATAGAGGGGAGCGAAGGTGCTCTTAAAAATATAGATGAAGCAAAAAAACTAGCAAAAGTCATTGGCTACCCTGTTGTCGTTAAAGCAAGTGCGGGTGGCGGTGGTCGCGGGATGCGTGTTGTTGAGAAAGAAGAAGATATGGAGGTTTCTTTTTTATCTGCGGAGAGTGAGTCAATCACTGTTTTTGGAGATGGGACTCTGTACTTAGAAAAGTTTATCAAAGACCCTCGTCATATTGAAGTTCAAGTCATTGGTGATGCTTATGGCGATGCTATTCATATAGGCGAGAGAGATTGCTCTATGCAACGGCGGCATCAAAAGCTTATAGAGGAGTCGCCAGCAGTTGCACTCGATGAAAAAACACGAGCAAAGCTTCATGAAGTGGCTGTAAAAGCGGTTAAGTATCTCAAGTATGAGAATGCTGGGACATTTGAGTTTTTGCTTGATGCAGATAAAAACTTTTACTTTATGGAGATGAATACAAGACTTCAAGTAGAGCATTGTGTTAGTGAGATGGTGAGCGGGATTGATATAATAGAACTTATGATAAGAGTAGCAGAGGGTGAAAAACTACCTTCACAAGAGAGTATTAAACTCTCAGGACACTCTATAGAGTGTAGAATCTTAGCTGAAGACTCTATAAAGTTTATCCCAAGTCCTGGTAAAATCACAAAGTACATAGCTCCAGGTGGACGCAATGTTAGGGTTGATTCTCATTTGTATCAAGGCTATAGCGTGCCTTCGACTTATGACTCTATGATTAGCAAGCTAATCGTATGGGATGAGAATAGAGAAAGAGCAATAGCAAAGATGAAAAATGCTCTTAGCGAGTACAAGATTGAGGGCATCAACACTACTATAGATTTTCATCTAAAGATGATGAACAATCAAGACTTCATAGACAATAACTTCGATACCAATTATCTCTCTAACTACTAGAGAAATCTCCCATCTTTTAAGATGGGGGTCTTAGCACATGTATAATAGCAGAAGCTTTTAGCTTTTCAAAGTAATCCTTTACTGCTTCATCTTTTTTCTTTTTAGAGAGCACTCTATATATATTGTTTTTTACATCTTCAAAAGGTATGTGTGTAGAACCTTTTTTTTCTTTCATGAAAAACATAGTTGGAGTGTTTTGTATGGTTAGGATTTGAGTGAAGCTTCCTTGCTTTGTAGAGTTTAATAATCCTTTAAGCTTAGGGTTTAAGCTGCCTGCTTCTATTGTTTTGTTTTCTACTTTAACATCTGGAAAACTGAGCATAGGGTTGTTTTGTATCGCTTTTAGGTTCTCGGGATTTTGTGAGCTATATATGGAAACTATGAAGTTATTTGCTGTTTTAAATTCATCTAAGTTTTCTTCATAAAATGCTTTTAATTCTTCCTCTTCTATCTCTTTTATCTTATCTCTATATATGCTTCGCATCAACTTATCTCTTTTTATCTGTGCTTTTATCTCTTCTTTATACTTGTCTATATCTATATCTTGCTCTTTTAGCATATTGATAAACTGATATCTGTTTAACCCATTTTTACTTGCTAGGTTATTTATAAACTTATCTACTTCAAATATATCTGCACTAATACCTAGCTTTTTGATTTGTGACTTTTCAAGCTTTTGTCTTACTAGAAGGTTAAATGCTTCTTTTTTTGGTATGTTGAACTGCTCTGAGTACTTATGTATCTCATAAAGTGTTATTGGCTCGTTATTTATGACGACTGAAATCCCAGTGAGGATACCAGAAAAGCCAAAAGTTACGAAAAGAGACGCACTAACTAATGTTCGAGAAATAATATGCAATAATAATCCTTTTAAAAGTAAAGATACTCTATAATTGTAGCATTATTTTTTTAAGGAAAGCTATATTGATTACTCGTTTCGCGCCATCTCCAACAGGCTACTTGCATATCGGCGGTCTTAGGACTGCACTATATAGCTACTTGTGGGCTAAAAAGAACTCTGGAAAATTTCTTCTTAGGATTGAAGATACTGACTTAAAACGAAACTCTAAAGAAGCGGCTCTTGCAATAGAAAAAGCATTTGAGTGGAGTGGACTTAAGTATGATGAAGAGATAACTTATCAATCAAATAGATTTGATATATACAAAAAGTATATAAAACAACTCCTAGATGAGGGGAAAGCCTATTATTGCTATATGAGTCCAGCGCAAAAAGATGAGCTTTATGAGAGGCAAAAAGCTAACAAAGAACGCACAAGATATGACGGAAGGTTTAGAGACTTTAAAGGGACTCCACCAAGTAATATAGAGCCAGTTGTTCGCATAAAATCACCTCTTGAGGGTAAAATCTCTTTCGTTGATGGTGTTAAAGGTGAGGTTGTTTTTAATGTGCAAGATGTTTTGGATGATTTTGTAATCGCAAGGGCTGATGGGAGTCCGCTTTACAACTTTGTAGTTGCTATTGATGATGCTTTGATGGGAGTTACTGAGGTTATCCGTGGTGATGATCATCTCTCGAACACTCCAAAACAGATGGTGGTTTATGAGGCTCTTGGTTTTAAAGTGCCAAAGTTTTACCATGTGCCTATGATACTAAATCCAAGTGGCAAAAAACTCTCAAAAAGAGATGCTGCTATGGATGTTATGGATTATAAAAAAGATGGATATCTTCCTGAAGCACTTTTGAACTTTCTTGTTAGACTTGGCTGGAGTCATGGCGACCAAGAGATTTTTTCTATGGATGAGATGCTAGAGCTTTTTGACCCAAATGATATAAACAAATCAGCTTCTGTTTACAATGCACAGAAGCTTTCTTGGATAAATACTCAGTATATAAAATCCTTACATGTAGATAGGTTAGTGGAAGTTTTAAAAGAGTATGGTTTGAATTTGAGTGAGTTTGAGAAAAAAGAAGAGCTTATAGACCTTTTAAGAGATAGAGCAAAAGATATGAATGAGTTAAAAGATATGCTAAGCTCTATCATAAACGAGCCAAAAACTTATGATGAAAAGGCAGTTAAGAAGTTTTTAGATGATGATGCTTTAGAGACTTTAAAGGCATTTTGTGTTGAACTAAAATCAAAAGAGAGAGTAGTTTTAGCTGAAGATTATAAGCAAATAGCAAACAGTTTTTTAGAAAAAAGAGGCTTAAAGTTAAAGCATTTAGCCCAACCTCTTAGGATAGCAATAGTAGGAAGTGCGGTTAGCCCATCTATATTTGATGTTTTAAGCATAGTGGGCTTAGAAAATGTGATTAAAAGAATAGATAAATTAACAACAGGAGCATAGATGTCAAGTTTGATAAAAGTAACAAAAAAAGAGTCTTTAGAGTACCACAAAGGTGGAAAATTAGGTATAGCGGTAACAAAAGCTTGTGATACTGCTAGAGACTTGTCTATGGCTTATACGCCAGGCGTTGCGTATCCTTGTAGAGATATAGCTGATAATCCAGAACTAGCATACAAATATACAAGTAAGAGTAACTTAGTAGCTGTCATCACTGATGGAACGGCGGTTCTTGGCTTGGGCGATATCGGTGCACTTGCAAGCAAGCCTGTTATGGAAGGAAAATCTGTACTTTTTAAAGTTTTTGCTGATATTGATGCTTTTGATGTAGAGCTTGATGAAACTGACCCTGATAAAATCATAGAGATTTGCAGGGTTTTGTCTCCGACTTTTGGAGGAATAAATCTAGAAGATATAAAAGCTCCAAAATGTTTTGAGATTGAAGAGAGACTTCAAGAGTTAGTCGATATCCCTGTTATGCATGATGATCAGCATGGAACTGCCATCATAACAACTGCAGGACTTATAAACTCACTTAAAATCACTGGTAAAGAGATTGAAAACATGAAGATAGTAGTTTTAGGAGCTGGGGCTGCTGGGATTGCTTGTGCGAAGATGTATAGACTTCTAGGAGCAAAAAATATAGTCATGATAGACTCAAAAGGTGTGATTCACAGCCAAAGAGATGATTTGAACAAGCATAAAGCAGAGTTTGCAGTAAAGACAAAAGAGAGAACTTTAGCAGATGCCATGAAAGGTGCCGATATGCTTTTAGGCTTATCTGCTCCTAATATCGTAACAAAGCAGATGGTGGCTGATATGAGTCCAAATCCAATCATCTTTGCTCTCTCAAATCCTATCCCTGAGATACTTCCTGAAGTAGTTAAAGAGGTTAGAGATGATGTCATCATGGGAACAGGACGAAGTGACTACCCAAATCAAGTAAACAATGTTCTAGGTTTTCCTTTTATATTTAGAGGAGCTCTTGATGTGAGAGCAACAAAGATAACGGAAGGTATGAAAATGGCAGCAGCAAAAGCCCTTGCAAAACTTGCGAAAAAGAAAGTGCCTGCCTATGTCAAAGAGGCTTATGACATCGATACTTTGGTATTTGGTCCTGAGTATATAATCCCAAAACCATTTGATAGAAGAGTTCTCTCAAAAGTGAGTGCTGCTGTTGCAAAAGCGGCTATCGAAGACGGTGTTGCTAGAGTAGATGAGAGTTTTGATATAATTGCATATAAGTCAAAGCTTGAGTGGCAAGTTCAAAAAGAGAGAAAAAAAGGGAGTTAAATATGAATCTAATGTTATTTGGTGCACCTGGAGCTGGAAAAGGTACACAAGCAAAGTTTTTGATAGATGAGTATAGCATTCCTCAAATCTCAACAGGAGATATTCTAAGAGCAGCCATAGCAGATAAGACTGACATGGGTATGGAAGCAAAGAAGTTTATGGACGAGGGAAAGCTTGTTCCTGATTCTACCATCATTGGAATTATCAAGGATAGACTAGCCCAAGACGACTGTAAAAAAGGTTTTATTTTAGATGGATTTCCTAGAACCATGCCTCAAGCAGAAGCTCTTGAAGAGCTGATGCAAGATATGGGTATATCTTTAGATAAAGTCATATCTTTAAGTGTTCCTGATGAGCTTATCATTGGCAGGATCACTGGTCGCCGTGTATGTTCTGGATGTGGAGCTTCTTTTCATGTGAAGTTCAATCCAAGCAGAGTTGCCCAAAGTTGTGATTTTTGTAGTGCTAAGCTTATAATAAGAAAAGATGACAACGAAGAGACCGTAAAGAGCAGACTAGCAGCATATCACTCACAAACCGCACCTCTTATATCTTTTTATAGCAAGATGGGCGTTATGCTTGAGCTTGATGGTACAAAAGAGGTTTCAGAAGTAACAAAAGATATGGTTAAGGCACTAAATGCATAATATAAATATAATAAACCACCCACTAATAGAGCATAAGCTTGCAATACTTAGAGATGAAAAAACAGACCCTTTTCACTTTAGACTTTTAGTAGATGAGATTTCATATCTTATGCTTTTTGAGGCAACTAGAGATTTGCCGCTAAAAGATACGACAGTAAAAACTCCAGTAGCGATGGCAAATGCTAAAAAACTAGATACCAAGCTGATGATTTGTCCGATTTTGAGGGCTGCTCTTGGTATGCTTGATGGTATTTTCAAGCTAATCCCAGATGCAAGTGTTGGTTTTTTAGGCTTTCAAAGAAATGAAGAGACGCTTGAAGCAGAGTTTTATTATGCAAAGCTTCCTGAGGATCATAAAGAGAGGTCTGCTATCATAATTGACCCTATGTTTGCAACTGGTGGAACGGCTATAGATGCGGTTAGCTTTTTGAAAGAAAAGGGCGTAAAAGATATAAGATTTATCGCTCTTGTGGCGGCTCCTGAGGGGATTGAAAAGTTCTCAGACGCTCATCCCGATGTGCCAGTCTTTATAGCAGCTATAGATGAAAAGCTAAATGAAAAAGGATATATTGTCCCTGGTCTTGGAGATGCAGGCGATAGAGTTTTTAACACATAAACCCAGTTAAAAGAGGGCTTTAGTAGCCCTCTTGGTTTTTATACAGCACCCTGATCTATCATAGAGTCTGCTACTTTTCTAAAGCCAGCTATATTGGCTCCCATGATGATATTGCCCTCGTCCCCAAACTCTTGTGAAGTTGCATAAGAGAGGTCAAAGATATTTTTCATGATAGTTCTAAGCTTGTCGTCAACATCAGCAAACAACCATTTTTGCATACTTGCATTTTGGCTCATCTCAAGCTGACTTATAGCAACTCCTCCAGCATTGGCAGCTTTTGCAGGACCAAAAAGCATTTTTTTGCTTAGTAAAAACTCTATTGCATCGTGAGTTGTAGGCATGTTTGCACCTTCGCAAACTAACATACAACCGTTTTTATGAAGATTTTGCATATCTATTAAGTGTAGTTCATTTTGAGTAGCACTTGGAAATGCTATATCACAAGGTACCGACCAGACTGCATTTGTTCCCTTAGGATAATTATGAACTGGGAGATATGTAGCATCTTTGTGGAGTACGGCATAATCCTCCAAAGATTGCCTATTTACCTCTTTTATAAGTTTTAGACTATCTAAGTCAATACCATTTTTATCATAAATCATACCACGAGAATCACTGCATGTTACAGGTTTTGCTCCCATGTCGTAAAGCTTCTGTATGGTATAAATAGCAACATTTCCAGAGCCAGATACTGCAGCTATTTTACCTTGTAAAGAGTCCCCTTGTTTGTTTAGAATATTTTCAGCAAAATAGACTGAACCAAAGCCAGTTGCCTCTCTTCTTGCACAGCTTCCTCCCCAGTTTATCCCTTTTCCAGTAAGAATCCCCTCGAAGTTTCCAGTGAGTCTTTTATACTCTCCAAACATATAACCGATCTCTCGTTCACCAACGCCGATATCTCCAGCAGGAATATCTCTAGTCTCGCCTATGTGTTTTGAAAGCTCAATCATAAAAGATTGGCAAAACCTCATAATCTCACCATCACTTTTGCCCTTAGGGTCAAAATTAGAGCCACCTTTTCCACCGCCAATAGCAAGACCTGTAAGTGAGTTTTTAAAGATTTGCTCAAAGCCTAAAAACTTGATAATTCCTAGATTTACGCTTGGGTGAAAACGAAGTCCACCTTTAAATGGTCCAATGGCTGAGTTAAATTGTACACGGTATCCGATATTTGTTTGGATTTTACCTATATCGTCCATCCAACATACACGAAATATGATTTGCCTCTCTGGTATGACTATTCTTTCTAGGATATTTTGCTCATTATACTTGGGCTCTGATTTTAAAATAGGCTCAAGCGATGAAAAAACCTCTTCAACTGCTTGATAAAATTCCGTTTGACCAGGTGTGCTTTGCATGGTACTTTTCATTACTTTGTCAATATACTTTTGAACTGACATCTACTTCTTCCTTAATTAAAATTATTGCTGCCTAAGGAGTCTGCTTTTTTTCAAAAAAAGTTTCAAACCTCGCCTCTCTTTACTCTTTATTTCATAACTTATCAACGAAAGATATTCCAAAATCTCTTTTGGAGATATCTTTCGCTCATAAGCATACTTTTTGAGTATGTACTGTGGTATTTTAATGCGATTTTTTTTAAACCCATCTGAGAGTTTTTTATAAGTTTTAAAGTGCTTGTTTACACTAAGGACTGCAAAAACAAATGGTAGCTTGTATTTTTTGTGCCACTCATCTGCTAAGTCTATATAATCTGAAGGGCTTTCGAGGTAAAGCTTTAGTGCGTGGTCGCCTATGATAACTTCGCCATCTACATGTAAGAGTTTCGCTAGAGCATTAGATGTGGCAGAATGAGAGTCTTTTTTGCAAGCTGTATTTTTCTTAACTAATACGCTTGTAACATGTTTTTTAGCAACTATGCCAAGTGCTAGAGTTTTTTTATACCTAGACTCTATGCTCGATATAAATGCTCCATCTACTCTTCTGTTTTTGAACTCTCTGTTTATGTGTGACGGATAAGATTTTTTGTATTCAGAAGATTTTTTAAGTGCATTTGTTAGAGATGATTTTTTTAAGTAGATATGAAAAGGGAGGAGGTTTATATAGTCAATCTTGCCAAAAATCATATAGATACTTTTTTTGATGCAATTGTACCATATAGTTATAATATTTTGGTACAATCATCGCAGAAAAAGAAAAACTCTTGGTAGTTGTATCTGTCTAGAAGTTTTGGCTGCTCTAGTCGAGTCTAACTCAGGCTCAGCTCTAGCGTATGGTAACGATGAGTATACTCATAGAGTTTCACAAAAGATTAGAGAGATTTTTGAGTGTGATTTTGGTTGAGAATATAGATGGAGTTCATCTAATGTTTCTTGTTGATGCAAATGAAGTTTTTATCAAACTAAGCCCATAGATAGAGGTAGAGCTCAAAAAAAGAGGATGGATTTTCCACGCTTTCATAGGAGCCTCAAATAGATTTGTTTTCTCTTGGGACTCAACAAAAAAGAGAGTAGATGAACTAATAAGTGATATAAAGGAGTTGTCACAATGGCAAAAGTAGAATTCTTAGGACCACTCAATAGAGAATCCATAGAGGCAGATATAAAAAGTTTAAATGATTTAAAAGAGATGTTTAAAGAGGACAAAGAGCTACAAGATTGGTTAGAGATATGTGCGGTTGCGGTTAATGACACTCTTGTTTGTTCGCTAGACACCAAGATAGAAAAAGGCGATAAGATATCTCTCTTGCCTCCAGTTTGTGGCGGCTGATTTATGGGTTTAGAGTTACATGACGGACCTTTACATGTAGAAGAGATAAGTAATCGCTGGTTTAAAGAGATGAGTCAAAAAAACTATGGGGCCTATGTTCCGTTTATCGGGATTGTTAGAGATGAGGACGGCATAAACGGACTTAGTTTTGATATATATGAGCCCATTTTAAATATCTGGTTTGATGAGTGGCAATCAAGAGCTAAAAAAGAGGGAGCATATCTACTTATGGCTCACTCTCGTGGCGATGTTGCAAATCATAAAAGTTCGTATATGTCGGCTGTTGTAAGTCCTCAAAGAAAAGTGGCTTTGAGGTTAATCCATGACTTTGTTGAAGACTTTAAAGCGAGTGCTCCTATATGGAAGTATGACTTGATAGATGGAAAAAGAGTTTATGCAAAGAGCAGAAGTACAGCTTTGAAGGGTGCAGGATTACTAAAATGAAATTTACAGATTTTGATGAAACAATAGAGAATTTATTGAGTTCTATAGGAGAGATAGAGAAGCCTATAGAGAATGTTTTTTTAACTGATACTATAGACAGAGTTTTAGCAGTCGATGTGATTGCAAAAGAGAACTCGCCTTTACGAGCAACATCCTCTATGGATGGTTATGCTATCAAGTTTGCTGACCAAGAAAAAGCTGTGTTAAAGCTAAGCTCAAGAGTTCCAGCAGGGACAAACATAAGTGAAGCAGTAGAAGAGGGAAACTGTATCAAAACTTTTACAGGCTCACTTATGAGTGATGGAAGTGATACTTTAATCCCGATAGAAAATGTAGAAGTTGTAGGCGATGAAGTTCGTATAGTTACTTCTGTGCCACTTGGATTTGCTGTTCGTCCTGTCGGCGAGAACTATGTTGAAGGTGAGGTTCTTATCAAAAAAGGTGCTACTATTGGCTTTGCTGAGATTGGGCTTATGGCTGAACTGGGTTTTGTGCAAGTTCCAGTTTTTGGACGACCTAGAGTCGCAGTCATCGCAACAGGAAGCGAGATACTTGACCTTGGAGAGACAAAAACGAGTGATGCCCAGATAAGAAGCTCAAATCATGTTACACTTGAAACTATTATGAGAGCAAATGGAGCAGTTGTAACTCGCGCGGGTATAGTCCAAGATGACAAAGAGCTTATAAAAATAAAGATAGTCGATGCCCTAAAAGATAACGATATAGTCATCACGACTGGTGGTGTTAGTGTTGGGGATTATGATTTTGTGAAAGATATCATCAAGGGCTTAAATCCTCAATATGTAGTCGATAGAGCCTCAGTAAAGCCAGGACGGCATATAAGAGTAGTGAAGCTAGACTCCAAATATATAGTAGCACTTCCAGGCTTTCCTTATAGTAAGGAAGTAGTGCGATACTAACCAATATGCTTGATGGTAGCGCACTTCTTAGAGT
>CAYOWG010000019.1:0-1894 GCA_964407605.1 uncultured Sulfurospirillum sp.
TAAGGAATAGTCTCATAAGTTCGCGAGATCAGTCGTCCATCTTTTAGACTAGTATTTGAGTTAGATATCTCACTGATATAATCTTGCTCACTTCTAAGCTCTACCCCTAGTCTCTTGCAGAGCTCATACTCGCTAATGCCGATATCTGTATCGCTTATCTTTGGCATCTCTCCAACATACTCTTGTCCATAAGAAAGCTTTAAATCATCTTTTTCTAAAAATGTCTTAGCAGGAATAATCAAGTCCGCCACCTTTGAGGTCTCATTTATATGCAAACCAAAATAAACCACAAACTTTGCCTTCTTAAGTCCCTCTTTTACCTTCGTGGTACAAGGCATCTAGTTGAGTGGATTTCCTCCTTGGATAAAAACAAAATCATAAGCCCCAAAATCAACTATAGGCATATCAACTCTGTTTATCTTCTATCCCAAAAGCCCCAGCACCTTCGCACAAAGAGCCTTTTGCTATATCTGCATCTTTAAAAGCAAGTCTTGTGATGCTTTGCATAACTCCTAGATTGCCGCTTCCTTTAAAGTAAAGACTCTTTTTACTCATCTTCTCTTTCATTACATGTAAGGCTTTATTTATGCTTATCTCTTTACCATAAAGTGTCGCTTTTTCAATGCGAGGAAACTTGTGAAAGTTATTCATGTGGTGACAAAGATAGCCTTGAGTGATGGGATGAGACTTTTCTCCTCTTAGTTTTAGTTCACTATCAACCTCAATACTGCAGCCATCAAAACAGTCAAGTGGGCAAGTAGTTATCACTTTAGCTCAATCTTCAATAACTCTGAAAAGCGTTTTGGAGCTGCTATAATAATCTCTGCTCTATATGAAGATATATTTTGTGTGTCAGCAACTTTCCAGATCTTATCTATCTTAAAGTTACTTTTTTTATCATTGATATATATCATTTTGCTCTTTGCATCTTCTACATCTTCTCTTGAGAGAAAAATTGTAAGTTTGCCTTTTGAGATGTCATAAGCATCTACTAAAAGAGTTCCTGCATTTACAAAATCACCTCTATTGATATGGATTTTATAGACAAAAAATCCCTTATCTATACTTATACTTTTTCTTTTTATACTATCTTCAAGTGAAGCTATTTTGAACTCCAAATCACTAATAGATACTTTTAAATTCTCCAAGGAGTTCTCTAGACTTAAGACCTGATTGCTAGCATTTATAAGGTTCACTAGTTCCGCATCTTTACTTGTCCTAGATTTTGTTTTTAGATTTTTGATTCTTTCATAACTCTCTTCTCTTATGCGCTCCACTTCTTTTGAGTTTCGTAGATTTTTGCCAACTAATTCTACTGTTCTTTTTAAGCTTGCTAGTTTTTCTTTTGAACTTGTGAGTTCTTTTTTGTTTAGAGTACTATCTATCTCAATCAAAACTCCGCCATTTGAAACTCTTCCCTCTGCCTCATTAAAAACAGATATCACCTCACCACTAACAGTTGATTTTATAGAATAAACCCTATAAGGCTCCACTTTGGCATAATAAGTACTTGCACTTAGGCTAAAAGTTAAAACAAATATACTCAATAAATATCTCATTTATAATTCCTCTTTATTATTTATTTAGCATTATACAATAGTTTATGTAAACAAGACTTATTTAGTTAGTGGAGAATGATATGAAAATTCTTATTATCGGTGCTAGTGGGGTTGGTGGATATATCGGAGCAAAGCTTATAAAAAGTGATTTTCTTGATGTTACTATTGTAGCTCGCGGAAAGCACCTTGAGGCTATCAAAAAAAATGGCTTAACTATACATGATGAAGAAAACGAATTTAAGATTGACTCCTATCGCATAACAGACGATATAAGCCAAAATGAGCTTTATGATTTAGTCTTAGTAACAACAAAATCTTACGATATTATCGATGCA
>CAYOWG010000019.1:1994-12014 GCA_964407605.1 uncultured Sulfurospirillum sp.
ATCTTACGATATTATCGATGCACTAGAGAGTGCAAAAAGCTCAATGACCAACAAAACAATCCTGATTGCTATTGCCAATGGTGTACAAAATCAAGAGAATATAAAAAAGTATTTTCCAAACAATCCCACATGTGAAGCCTGCATATATATACTTTCAAATATCATAAAACCAGGTATTATAAAAAAATACGGTGGGGTTTTTCGTATTTATATTGGCTCAAATGAAGTTAACCATACACAACTTGAAGAGATATGTAAAATCTTCAACAATGCAGAACTACCAACTAAAATACTAAAAGATATCACTCTTCAATGCTAGAGAAAATACCTTTTTGTAAGTGCCTTTGCAACCATGACAAGCTTTTACAGTAAAAGCATGGGTGATATCGTAAAAAACCACGAAAAAGAGCTAAGAGAAGTTCTAGGGGAGATTATATCTCTAGCAAACAAAAAAGGTATAAACCTCACTATCAAAAACCTTGAAGATGCAGTCATGCTGGCAAAAACCAAGATACCATACGACTCTAAAACCTCAATGCAACTCGACTTTCAAGAGAAACAAAAGCTATGAACTCTCTTTATAAATCACTTCTTATAAGGGATATTCAAAACATCTAATCTTCTAAGATAAGAGCTTCGAGCTTATCAAAACTATCTGCCCCATCAATAGAAAGATTTAATTTCATCCTCATCTGTTGCTTTATCCTGCATTTTTCAGGTATTCAAGATAAACATTCATAGGTTTTTGATAGTTTGTACTACATCTAAGCGTATGAAATATCCCCTAAACAAGGGGATTTGTGATAATTTGTAGTTAGTTATATGTGATTATAAAGAAATCTCTTTTATGTCCGCTATTAGCCTAAACTCTTTATATATGCTAGCTATCAAATGCTGCCTATTGGTTTTGATTTTAATATCTTCTGCATTTACCATGACATTGTCAAAGAAGCTATCTATCTTAGGCTTTAATCCAAAAAGAGCATCAAGTTTATCTTCGTATGACTTATAATCTTTTGCAACTCTATTGCTAAACTCTACATATAAAGCTTTTTCCTCATCTCTCTCGAATAGTTTTTCATCTACTCGTAGCTCTTTTTCCAAATCAATATCTTTGATGATATTTGCAACTCTTTTAAATGTGGAAAATATCTCTTTGAAATCACTGCTATTTGTTATGTTTTTAAGTGCTTCTATCTTTAGTGAGAGCTCAACTATATCTCTCTCTCCGCTATTTACTACTGCTTTTATGATTGATGGGTTTGCATCAAAAAACTGGTTTACTCTCTCTAAGAAAAAGTTCTCAAGCTTCTCTATGTCAAAGTCGGCATAGTTTTTACTTAATGTTTTTAAATCATCTCTTATATTAAACTCTATGTTTTGATTTAAAACTATCTTGATGATTCCATTGACAGCACGACGAAGTGCAAAAGGATCTTTTGCTCCTGTTGGAACCTTACCTATGCTAAAAAGTGCTAGTAGAGAATCTATCTTGCCTGAAAGTGCTACTATTGAGCTACATAGATTACTAGGTAACTCACTATCTTCACTTTTTGGCAGATACTGCTCTTTTAATGCAAGACAAACAAACTCATCCTCATCAACAGCTTTTGCATAGTAGTAACCCATAAGTCCTTGGAGCTCTGTAAACTCATAAACCATCTCGCTTAGAAGGTCAGCCTTACTTATCATAATAGAACGATTCAAGATGTTGCTTATCTCTTTTTCACTCTTACTGCTCATCTTTTTAGTTAGATATTTCTTATACTTCTTCTCAAGATATTCAACTATGGCTTTTTCTCTTATTGTTTTATCAAAAATAGACCCTAGGCCATCAAGAAAAACTACATTTTTTAGTCCTGAAAAATTTAGTCCATTTCTGAGATCATTATCATAAAAGAAAAGTCCATCACTAAGTCTAGCACGAAGCACTTTTTCGTTGCCTTTAACAATCAAATCAAAATCATCACTCAAAGCATTTGAAACAACTATAAATTTATTAGTAATCTCTCCATCTTTAAAAACAGAAAAATACCTCTGATGTTTTTTCATAGAAGTGATGATAACTTCAGCAGGAAGTCTTAAAAACTCTTCGTCAAAACTACCAAGCAAGGCTGTTGGAAACTCCGTGATAGCAACTATTTCTGCCAGTAACTCCTCGTCTATATCTATCACTATATCATTCTTTTTCTCTAAAGCTTCAAACTGCTTTAAAATCATCTTTTTTCGTTTATTTTGGCATAGAACAACCCCACCATCTTCAAGTTTTTTAAAATAATCTCCAGCAAAATCATAAGCAAAAGGCTCATAAGTTAAACTGCGATGAGGATATGAAAACTGTTTTGATTCTATGCTGTATACCTTAAAAGGCACATGCTCATCTCCAAGCATCGCCCCAATCCATCTAATAGGACGGATAAAACTCTTCTCGTAGTTTCCCCATCTCATAGACTTTCCAAAGTTAAGTTTTAAGATAAACTCTTCTATCATAGCTCCGATAAGCGACTTTGAGCTTTTTGCTTCTATCTCTTTTTTAAAGTATAGAATCTCTTTGCCTTTTTTATCCGTACGCCCAATCTCATCCAAACTAACTCCACACTTCTTAGCAAACCCAAGCGCAGCAGGAGTTGGCTCTCCATCTTTATATGCAACACTCACAGGGGCTCCAAAAAACTCCTCCTCTCTGCTTTCTTGATAAAGAGGAAACTCACTATGCCATAAAACTAATCTTCTAGGGGTATAGTAAAACTCAAACTCACATCCAAGAGCATTCTCCTCAAGAGTTGTTAGCCATTTTTTCTCTATATTGGGTAACTCTTTTAAAAATGGAACTGCAGGAAGCTCTTCTACGCCTATTTCAATCAAAAGTGGTTTTATCATAAATCTATCCTAAATTATCTATTAAACGCTCATTTTATCCGAGAAGGAGTTAAAATTCTATAAAATGTCAAGTTTTTTTAGCCAAAAATGTAACAAAATTACCATATTGAAAAACCGTCTCAACACTTTTAAACCCTGCACTTAGTATCATGTTTTTATTTTCATTCTCAGTATAAGGTACAAGCACATTCTCTAAAGCTTCTCTCTTTTGAGAAATCTCAAACTCACTATAGCCTTGATTTTTCTTAAACTCGTAGTATATATCTATCATCTCTTTGTTTAGTACCTTATCTTCAAAGATGATTTTTTCGCTAAATATAAAAATGCCCTCCTCTTCTAAAGAGTCATAAATCTTTTTCACAAACTTATCACGAACCAAAGGACGGATAAACTGCAACATGTAGTTGGCTATAATCACATCACTTCCACTTAGATTTTCCTTTGTAATATCCCCGTTTACTAGCTTAATCTGTGCTCCATAAGCAGTGATTTTTTTGCCTGCATTTTCTAGCATAGCAGATGAGCTATCTATGCCAACTAGCTCAAATTGATGAGATTTTTTATATAGATGTAAAAGGGTATTGGCAGTTGAGCAACCAAGATCTATTATCCTAGCATCCCTCTTACAGTGAAGTTTTATCAAGTCGCATATCAAAGCAATAACCTCTTTGTAAAAAGGAATAGAACGCTCTAGCATATCATCAAATACACTAGCCACACTCTCATCAAACTCAAACTGCTTTTTTATAGGTTTAGAAAAAACTTTATCCACAACTTAGCTCATGATTATAAAACTTACACACTTCCAATGCACTCTTAGCACTTGCTATATCGATAGTAATCTGATTTTTCAAATCAACAAGCTTAGAAAATTTTCTATTTTCTCTTAGGTAGTGTACAAAAAATATCTCAACCTCATCACTTGCCTCTATGCTTTTATCAAGTATATGTGTTTCGATTGAAAAGCTACCATCGGTACTAGCTCTAGTCCCTATGAAAGAGACAGAATCATATATCTTCAAGCCTATTCTTGTCCTAGAGGCATAAACCCCATCACTTGGTATGAGATAGTCTTTGACTTCTATGTTTACAGTAGGATAAAGCTCTTTTTTGCCTAGTCCTTGCCCTGATATAACTCTGCCTATTATAGAGTACTCTCTTCCAAAAAATCTGTTTGCACTATCTATATCTTTGCTTTTTATAGCCTCTCTTATGAGCGAAGAGTGAACAGAGACACCATCATACAAAAACTCATCTACAATCTCAACTTCTCCATAAAAAAGCTCTTTTAAATCTTCTGCATTATAAGAGCGTTTTTTTCCAAACATAAAATCATAACCAACAATAATCTTCTTCAGATTTACAAACTCATCTTTAAGTAACTCCATAAACTCAACACCACTCAAGTCTTTAACTTTTAAAAAGTTATAAAACGAACAAGGGTACTTAGAGTACTCTGCACGCTTTAACCCTGGAGTCAAATTTGCCTGCTCTTTGTCTACCACAAACAGCGCTCCATTATCGCCAAGCCTATCTATAAGTTGCATATGCCCTAAGTGTATGCCATCAAAACTACCAATAGCGATAGTATCGATATTATCTTTTACTAAAACAGTAGAAGGTTTCTTCATTTCCTTCTTTTCCTTTCAGTATGGATTTTTGCGTCTTTAACAACTCCCAACCAAGAGCAAAGCAAGAAGCTAAAAACTTCTCTTTTGCCCTGTTGATTGCAAACTCATCTTTAACAACACCTTTTGTTGTTCTTTTTACACCTAGTCCCACTTCAAATTGAGGCTTAAAAAGTATCAAAATCTTAGCACTTGAGAGCCTATCTAAATCCTTTAAAATCTGCTCAAGCCCTATAAAAGAGACATCACAAGTAAGCAAATCAAACTCTCTCTCACTAACAAACTTGCGCACATCAGTCTTCTCAAAAAGCTCAACTCTCGCATCATCTCTCAAGCTAATATGAAGCTGCTCACTCCCCACATCAACTGCAGATACATGCAAAGCTCCCTCCTCAAGCAAAACTTGCACAAATCCACCAGTACTACTACCAACATCCAAGCAACACATACCCTCAATATGCAACTCCCTAAACTCTTGCAAAAAACCTTTGAGTTTATCTCCTGCTCGTCCAACATACTGTGTTTTCTCTTTAATAACAACTGAGTTATTTTCGCCAACCTTAAAAGATGCCTTTATCACAACAGCACCATCAACAAAAACTTCACGCGCCTTTATCATATCACTCGCTCTATTTCTACTTTGTGCTAACCCCTGCTCAAACAGATAAACATCCAATCTCAAAGCTTCTCTCTCATCTCTTCTTCGCTCAAAGTCGCCACTCCAAGACTTATAGCCTTCTCATACTTACTTCCTGCATCTTCGCCATATATAACAAAGTCTGTTTTTTTAGATACACTTCCACTCACTTTTGCTCCATATTTTTCAAGAAGTTTTTTTATCTCACCCCTGCTTTGGCTCATAGTTCCAGTCACAACAACGACCTTGTTTGTAAAAATCGACTCTTTAAACTCCAGCTTCTCAAGCTCTTTTGGCTTCACTATCTCTTGGAGCTGCACTATCTTTTCACGGTTTACATGTAGAAACTCTTCCAAGCTCTTACTCATCTTACTACCAAACCCATCAAGCTCTACTATCTCTTTGGCTTTTTTATCTATCCAATCAAGTCCATACTCAATTGCCAAAGTTTTAGCCGCTACTTCCCCTATATGCTCTATCCCTAAGCCATATATAAACTTATCTAAATTAACACCTTTGCTACTCTTGATAGCTTCCAAAAGCTTATCTGCTTTCTTTTGCTTAAAGCCCTCAAGCTCCAAAAGTTGTTCTACATGTAAAGAGTACAAATCCTTTACACTCTTTATAAGTCCTTCATGATGTAAGAGCTCCACTATCTTATCGCCAAGCCCATCTATATTTAGAGCTTTCTTTGAAGCATAGTGAGTTATGGAGCTCACAACCCTAGCACTGCACTCCAGATTTTGACATTTTATCAAAGCCCCTTCATCTAAAAGCTCACCCTTACATGTAGGACACACTAGAGCTCTTTGTATCTTAACTTCACTACCATCTCGCCTATCAGTTATAGCCTTGATTATCTTAGGTATCACATCGCCACTTCTTATGATGATAACGCTATCCCCTACTCTTATATCTTTTCGCTCAATCTCATCAAAATTGTGCAGAGTCGCTCGCTCAACCCTAGCACCATCTATCTCAACCGCTTCCAGCTCAGCCACAGGAGTGATAACCCCAGTTCGCCCCACTTGAAAAGTAACACTATTTATGCGAGTTATCTTCTCAACCGCAGGAAACTTATAAGCACACATCCACTTTGGATACTTGACTGTATAACCCAAATCCTCTTGCAACTCTACACTATCAACCTTGATAACCATACCGTCCATCATCACAAGCTCATCTCGCTTTTGCAAAACTTGCTTATAAAACTCCTCAATATCTTCTATGCTTTTACACTCTTGGCTCATCGGAGGCTTTAAAAAACCAAGCTCATATATAAAATCCATCTTTTGTGAAAGCTTAGTTTGAGTAAGGCTGTTTTCACCTATACCCCAAGGCTGAAAAATAAGCTTTCTCTTTGCAGTTATAGAGCTATCGAGCTGTCTTAAACTCCCAGCTGCCGCATTTCTTGGATTTGTAAAAAGTGCTTCACCATCAGCTAATCTTTGTCGGTTTATCGCAGCAAAATCATCTATCTTTATAACAACTTCACCTCTAATCTCGATAAAATCTTGATACTCAATCTCCAAAGGAACAGAGTGGATAGTCTTCGCATTTATAGTAACATCTTCGCCTACTTTTCCATCGCCTCTTGTTATGGCTTGGAGCAACTTCCCTTTATCATAAAGCAAGTTCATACTAACCCCATCAAACTTAGGCTCACAAAAAAACTCCACCCCATCTACATTTTTGTGAATTCGCTCAATCCAAGCAACAAGCCCAGCACTATCAAATATATCTTCCATACTCCACATCTGAGCCCTATGAGTTGCCTTAGTAAAACCATCTCGAATCACCCCACCAACTCTTAGAGTCGGCGAAAACTCATCTACATGTAAAGGATTTTCTTTCTCATAGGCTTCTATGGAGCGATAAAGAGTATCATACTCTTCATCTGTTGCTATCGGGTCATCTTGAACATAGTAGGCATAAGCCCACTTTTTTAAAATCTCTAATTTTTCTATATAATTTTTTTGTGTCATACGGCTCTCTTATAGGCATAGATATCAAAAGTTTTAAGTCTTATCTTTGTAAGTATCTCACGAATGATAACTTTTAGAGCATAGTTTCTGTCTCCACCCCTAATGCGACCTATTTCACGCTCTTCGCAACTATTACATATAAAAAAAGTTATCTTATCTCCTAGATTTGAAGTCGCCTTACAACTTTCATCATCAACATGAAGCATAGATTTGCACGCAGGACAATAGCACCATAACTCCACAATCCTCTCGCTCTTGTACTTCCAGCTCCAAAGCATACCATGAAACATATCTTGCTTGTACAACTTATGCTTTGGTTCAAATATCTTGATGAGTAAAACTACTATAAAAATAAGCATAATAACTATCCCTAAAAAACTTCCAACCACAACCCAGACAGGAAAACCGTACTGCTGCGAAAGACTTGCTATAAACTCCATCTAAGCCAAAACCTCATCAAGTGCCTTTTGTACTTTCAAAGCCTGCACATGTTCTCTTACATCATGAACTCTCACTATACTAGCTCCCTCTTGAACGGCTTTTAAATGCAAAGCTAGCGTCCCACTTAGTCTATCTTCAACCCTACTTTTACTTATCATATCTATCATAGATTTCCTACTCGCTCCTATGAGCAACTCACATCCAAAATGCAAAAAATGAGCATGATGCTTAATTAAAAGCAGATTATGCTCCAAGTTTTTCCCAAAACCTATCCCAACATCTAAAACTATCTTCTTTATACCAAAATTTCTTGCTTTTTCAACTCTTTCTTTAAAAAATTCATCAACTTCCAATATAACATTGTCATACTTTGGATTTTTTTGCATATCCTTGCTTGAGCCAAGCTTATGCATCAAAACAACAGTGGCATTATGTCTTGCTACCAGCTTTGCTACTTCATCATTTTCTAGAGCTGTTATGTCATTTACGATACAAAAGCCTCGCTCCAAAGCATACTCAACACACAAAGGCGAATAGCTATCAATCGAAAACTGAACTTTTTTAAATAGTTCCTTTTTATATATCATATCAACTATCGGTTTTATTCTTTTAAACTCTTCTTCTTCACCAATGCCAACACTTCCAGGTCTTGAAGAAACCCCACCAATATCTACGATACTAGCACCCTCTTCTATCATCGTTTCTACATGTAAAAGTCCCTCAACCCCATCAAATCTGCTTCCCTTAAAAAAGCTGTCTTGATTGACATTTAAAACTCCCATAACTCTTACTTCTCTTTTTTTACATGGCAAAAAATCCCTCAAACCAAGAGCTAGTTTCTTTAAACCAAAGGGTTGTGCTAGTTCCTTTTTACTCAGTATCTTCAGCTGTGCATCAGTCGCTATCAAAACCGCATCAGAAATCTCATCTTTACATGTAACAGTATCACGACTAACTGCCAAATCCGCCCCAATCGAGAGTGCGTCTTGTTTTAGTATATTTGCCGCTGCTGCTTTTATATCTTTTATGTAGATTAAGTTTATATTTGCTTTGCTTGAGAGTATCTTAGCACCCTCATTAGTAGAGCCGATTTTTGCAAAAAGCTCCTCTTTATTTATTCTGCTATCTAGCTTATATATCTTCACAGTCTTTTTCTTTTCATGATTGTTATTAAGAGTGCAAAAAGCATATTTTGAGGACGAGAGTTTAACTGTGCTAGCTCTAAAAGTGTCTGAAAGTGATTTAACTCTTGCTCACAAAATGAGATGCCATGCTCTAAAACAGCTTCACTCACTATGGCTTGTATCATCTCTTTTAGCTCCGCTCTACTTATGCGTGCATTTGCCTTGACGAATTCATATATATCTTTTTCACAAAGGTTTTTTAGGTTTAATCCTGAGTGAATTTTCTCTTTTTCAACCTTTAGCTCCTTGATGCCCATGCGAGAACGGATTGTAGGCAAAAAAACAGTTTTCGTTGGAGCTATAAGTACAAAAACTATGTTTCTAGGAGGCTCTTCAAGAATTTTAAGAAGTGAGTTTTGAGCCTCTACTCTATATCCTTTTCCTCCCAAAACCAAGATTTTTGGCTTAGTTTCGGCTATATAAGCCTCTTTTATAACTTTTTTGGCATCTTCAATCAAAAAATCATCTTTTTGTGGGAAAAAAGAGCAAACTCTAAATTCTGAGTACTCTTTTTGCACATGCTCATAAGCAAGCTCAATATTTGGGCAGACTAGTATATGACTAAGAGATTCACTCATCCTCTAAACTTACCTCAGCAAAAAGTGCAGCATTTATACTCTTGTCTAAAAGCCTAAAGAGTTGTATAAGCTTGATGTCAAGTAGGTCATCTCCGCTTGAGAGATAAAAACTGTTTTGCAAATGCTCATCTAAAACCCATAAAAAACTATCATTATGTCGTTTTGCGAGCTGCATCTTCATATCACTACTTTTACCGATATAAAAAAATGTATAACCGTTTGAAAATGACTGAGCAAGCATATCTTCAAGCAGCTCTATATCCTCTTTTGTCTTTAGCTGATGTATGTTAGGGAAAAATGTCTTTATAGATATAAAAGGCAACATCGGACGGTTATTGTCACTCTCATTTAGCTTTTTTAAAGCATAATCACCAAACCACTCTCTGTCGTTATCGGTGATGATGATTATCGTCTGCCCATCTAAGAGATTTTGCAACATTGAAGAGACCAAAGGAACCCACTCAAACCTCTTCTCTTCCATCCAACTCATCATGGAGCCATCTTTTCTTATGCTTTTAAGTGTCCACTTTAGAAGATCTTTCATTTGACTGTCTCCTTTTTACTAAAGCAAGCTTCAGTAAAAATTCCTCTCACTAAAGCTATGCTCTGATGAGCAAGAGTAAAGCAGTTGCTGACTGTCTCCTTTTTACTAAAGCAAGCTTCAGTAAAAATTCCTCTCACTAAAGC
>CAYOWG010000019.1:12114-14134 GCA_964407605.1 uncultured Sulfurospirillum sp.
TATGCTCTGATGAGCAAGAGTAAAGCAGTTGCTGACTGTCTCCTTGCCTTTGCTATGACGAGCAAGGGTTAGATATCTACTACTCATCTAGCTTGTACGCATCATGAAGTGCTCTAACTGCTAGTTCGCCGTACTTTGCGGATATGACCATCGAGATTTTTATCTCGCTTGTGCTTATCATCTCTAGGTTTATGCTCTCTTTTGAGAGAGTGTCAAAAGCCGTACAAGCTACTCCACTATGGCTCTTCATGCCAACTCCAACTATGCTCACTTTTACTATTTCGCTATCATACTCCACGCTTTGAGAGGCATTTATCTCTTCCATCGCGTCTTTTGTCATCTCTAGTTCGTTTTGAGGGACTGTAAATCCTAGATTTGTTACTCCATCATGCCCTACATTTTGTATTATCATATCTACATTTATGTTTTCTTCACTTAGCTTTCTAAAAATCTCGGCGGCAATTCCTGGCTTATCTACTACACCCCTTAGAGTAACTCTTGCTTGATTTCTGTCTAGCGCTATGCCGCTGACTAGTGGTCTTTCCATGATATTCTCTTCCTTTGTTATGAGTGTGCCTTCGTTGTTATTGAAGCTACTTCTTGTTACTAGATTTACATCTAGTTTTTTAGCCATCTCTACTGAACGAGTCTGAAGCACTTTTGCACCCAAGCTTGCGAGTTCCAACATCTCATCATAAGAGATTTTATCCAACTTTTTTGCTTTTGGCTCTATCCTTGGGTCAGTCGTATATACGCCATCAACATCAGTATATATCTCGCACAAATCAGCTTCTAATGCTCCTGCGATTGCCACAGCACTTAGGTCGCTTCCGCCTCGCCCAAGAGTGGCAACTTCTCCTAGCTCATTCATGCCTTGAAAACCTGCAACGATAACTATGTTTCCGCCATTTAGCTCTTTTTCTATACAAAGTCTATTGATGGATTCTATCCTTGCTTTTGTATGAAATCTATCAGTCACGATGCCTGCTTGTCGTCCACTCATAGCAACCGCAGGAAAACCCATCTCGTTTAGAGCGATAGACAAAAGAGAGCTTGTTACTCTCTCGCCAGAGCTCAAAAGTATATCCATCTCTCTAAGTTTTGGCGACTTACTAAAGTGCTCAGCATACCCAACAAGCTTGTTAGTCTCCCCACTCATAGCAGATACTACAACTACAACATCATGACCCTGCACCCTCTCTCTTGAGACTCTTTTTGCAACTTCTTCTATGCGTTCTAGTGAGCCAACACTAGTTCCTCCGTATTTTTGAACTACTAACAACTATAGGTATCCCTCTTTTTTAAAATATTTTAAAACCTGTTTATAAACTGGTCTTTTAAAGTAGCTTATGTACTTAAAAGCCTCTTTGTATTTTACAAACTTATACTCACAAAACTCAGGCTCTTCTGTTTCCAAATTTATCACCGAATCATCTTTTAGTCTAACCAAAAAATACCTCTGCGTCTGCCCATCATAGGGGTACATTTTTTTAGCAACCATCACAGGAAAATCATAGCTAATCCACTCAGGATACTCAGCCAAAATCTCTATCTTATCAGTTCCTATCTCCTCTTTAAGCTCACGAAAAAGTGCCTCTTTTGGACTCTCTCCATCATCAATCCCGCCTTGAGGAAACTGCCAAGCATCTTTTATATCATTTCTCAAAGCTATAAAGATTTTGACTTCTAATGGATAGATAGAAGAGAGGATAATAGCTGCAACATTTGGTCTATATCTAGGGTTCATTGTAATTACTTTTTTCTTTATTTTTCTGTCCTTACGCACTATAATGAGCAAAGCCCATTATAGAGGCAGGGGATACATCCCCTACAACCCCCTGAAGCTACGAAAAGTAGGACTTTGCGAGATTAAGTAAGTAAAGTCAATTATTTTAGCAAATTTATAATTAAATTCGCATTATTTGGTTATAATTGTGATATATAAAAAGCCTTTTTATAAGGAGAGTTAAAATGAAATCAATAAAAGTTATATTTATATCTGTTTTGATAGCAACATCTC
>CAYOWG010000020.1:0-13811 GCA_964407605.1 uncultured Sulfurospirillum sp.
TTTCCACCAAGACCTGGATTTCTTGCAGTTCCTGCTATAGTTGCAGCAGCAGTATTACCCATACCAACAGCTCCACCAAGTGCAGCAAGACCAAGACCAATAGAAGCAGCTAATACTGAGTATGCTTTTAGCATCTCACCTTCAGCAGCACCAGCAAATGCATATGACGCAAATGCTACCATCAAAAAAATAACTTTTTTCATAAAGTTCTCCTATAAAATTTTACAAAGTCCGTTCGGATAGTATCCCTACTTACCACTTTGTTTCGAGTGGGATTATATCTATTTATTCATTAAATAAAGATTATTTTCTAACTTTTTTACAGCTTTAGAGGGTTGTAGGGACGACTAGCCCCTGCCCTTATAATGGGCTTTTTCATTATAATGCGTAAAGATAGCTATTTTTCTAAGCCTAAGCTAATTTTTCTTCCATTTTGCTCCAAAATCTTCACTTTTACTTTTTGATCAACTTCTAGATAATCGCTAACTCTCTCTACTCTATGGTCGGCTATTTTGGAGATATGAAGTAAGCCATCTACTTCGCCAGGAAGTTGCACGAATGCTCCAAAATCAACTATGCGAACAACAGTTCCATCCAAAATCTCTCCCTCAGTGAACTTTGGCATCGGCTTCTCTTCTCTACGAGGTCTTCCGCCACCACTTCGCCCACCAAATGATGGCTTATTGACTATGTCCATAATCTTTTCTTTTGCAGCTTCTACTTTTGTCTTGCTTCCGCCTGCTATCTTCACTTCGCCCTTGTCTCTCTCAAGGTCGATTGATACCTCAAATTTCTCTATAAGCTCTCTTATAACTTTTCCACCTTGACCGATTATATCTACTATCTTTGAAGGGTCTATACTAAAAAGCTCAAGCTTTGGAAGAATATCACTATTGATGACTATCTCTTTATCCGCTTCTTCCATGATAGATAAAATATGGTCTCTGCCTTCTTTTGCTTGATATAGTGCCTCTTTTAAAACTTCAGTAGAAATACCACCGAGCTTGATATCCATCTGCAAAGCCGTAATCCCATCTCTTGTTCCAGCTACTTTAAAATCCATATCCCCATCATGATCTTCAAGCCCTATAATATCACTTAAAACCGCATGTTTATCGCCCTCAAAAACAAGACCCATAGCGATTCCAGCTACAAGCTTGCTAGTCTCAACACCAGCCGCGCGAAGCCCAAGGGAGCCTGCACAAATAGTTGCTTGAGAAGATGAGCCGTTTGACTCAAGTATCTCAGAAACTAATCTAATAGTTTGAAGTCTAGCAGGGTCTAGTAACGGCTCCAAAGCACGACGAGCTAAATTTCCATGTCCTAGCTCTCTTCTTCCAGGAGGTCCAAGTGGTCCTGCTTCTCCTACTGAAAAACCTGGAAAGTTGTAGTTAACCATAAAATCATCAGTTGCTACATTTTTTTCAGTCAGCTTATCAAACATCTGCCCATCTTTTTCACCACCAAGCGTTATGATAGCAAGTGCTTGAGTTTGACCTCTCGTAAAAAGGCAACTTCCGTGAGCATTTGGAAGTAGATTTGTCTCTATGCTGATAGGTCTGATTTCACTCAAGCTTCTTCCATCAGCTCTAACTCGATCAAACACTATCATCTCACGAACCATCTTCTTTTTATACTCATTGACAACTGCACTTACGAGCTCCTTTGTCCACTTTTCTTTAAGAGCAAGCTCATCAGTCATAATCTTTTTGATGATATTGTCCAAGTCTCTAGCTCTCTCACTCTTTGCCATTTTTTCAACTGCAAGCTTAACATCAGCCTTATAAAACTCGTCTACATAAGCATAAACAGAGTCATTTTTCAAATCTTCTTTATACTCAAGAGCCGCATCGTCCTTTTTAAGAGGAGTAAACTCTGTCTCATAAGCTGTCGTTGCAGCTGTAATTGCTTTTTGTGCCTCGTTTATTGCTTCAAGAATTGCATCTTCGTCAAACTCATTGGCACTATGTGTTAAAGCTAGACTATCACCCAAAGCAGGATCAAGCATAGGATCAATAGCAGCAATTGGCATAGAAAGCTCTCTACTTGTAGCGATTGAACGCATCTCAATCATAAGAAGCTCCTCTTTAGTTCCCGCTACAAACAAATCAAGCGAACTATTTTTTAATTCACTATTGCTAGGATTTACAACATACTCTCCGTCTATAAAACCTATCCTCACACCAGCTACATTCTTATTGATTGGGATGTCTGAAATATACATAGCTGCACTTGCTGCATTTAAAGCTGCAACTTGCAAATCTACTTCAGGATCACAACTAAGTACAAAAAGTGTAAGTTGAGTTGGATAAGCATAGCCATCTGGAAAAAGTGGTCTTAAACTTCTATCTATTATTCTTGAGGTGAGCGTCTCAAAATCACTTGGTTTTGTTTCTCTTTTTATGTATCCTCCAGGAATTCTTCCTGCTGCATAAGTCTTTTCTATATACTGAACAGTAAGTGGCACAAAATTCCCATCTACTGGATTTTCATCCCTTGAAACTGCTGCGAGTATAACTGTATCTTTTATCTTTAGCATTACTGAACCTGCTGCTTGACGAGCAACTTTGCCTATATCATATATCTCTTCTTGGTTATTTACTTCTATTTTATATTCCATTTATTTTTCTCCTCTTTTTTGGAACGGTAGATAGCTTGTGCTATTACCAATTATATCTAACACCTCATCTGTGTCTAACTCTTTTAATGCCTCATAATAAAAATCTACTTCCACAAAACCTGAAACCTTATATACAAAAAATATCTCATCTACTACAGGCTCTAGCGAATGCTCAACATCTGTAGAAATTATTGGTGTAGCGTATGCTATTGATTTTGCACCTGCACTTATAACAGTTTTGATTGCTGTCATGACTGTCATACCTGTCTCACATCCTTCATCTATCAACAAAATATTCTTATCTTTCAAAGAACTAATCAATTCTCCTTTTCTAAGCTTATAAACTCTAGGTAGTATCTTCTCTTCATATTGTCTATGTGCCTCTCCATATATAAAATCTAAATTTATCTCAAAAGAGTCAACCAACTCATCATGCAAAACTATCTCTTCTGTTTCACTAACCATGCCGATAAAACACTCTTTGTTGTTTGGAGCACATATATGCTCAGAAAATAACAAATCATAACTCAGGTTATATTTTTTTGCTATCGCCTCCGCAATAGGCACAGCCTGTGTTGAGATACAAACTATCAGCATATTATCATTTTCCATCTTATCTTTTGGCAAAACTTCAATCAACTTAGTGATTGCATCTTCTCGATCACTAAACATAAACTCATCTAGTTCATTATTCACTTGTGCTCTCTCTTGTAAAATCATAATTTATTCCACCTATCGGGTATAAATTAAATGTCAAATATATACCTTGTTTATTTGCTGACTTATCAGAAGAGCTATCAGGCTCAGTCTCTTCTCTATATGTCAAACGATAATCCCAACACTTTTTTTGTAAAGTCCAGCCAATCTGCCAAGACTTAAAGTAGTCCTCTTTAATATCATAGTTCATACTAGCAAATAAATTATAGTTTTGTATATAGTGGGTATCTATAGAAAAAGTAAGATAATTATCAACTTCATCTTTGCTGTCTTGCAAATAGGTATGGATAAAGCTTATACTATAGTCCTCTATTTTCCAATTAAAAGAAGTTTGAAATTTTGAAAACCTAGCAAATTCGTGAGAATAATTCAAGAGGTTATTCAAAGAGAAGTCATCATTGAAATAAAGATGAATATTGTTACTTAAATCTCTATATTTATACTCATCACTAGCAAGATCTCCCATAATTATAGCTTGTCTTAAGGAGTGACTTATTAGTTTTGTTCCATCTTTTTTATAAAAAAACTCAACCAAACTCAAAGATATGTTTTTTTTGGTGTTCAGCAACAATGAATCAAATTCATCTAAACTAGTATCTTTTTCTATCTCTTTAAAGCCATCACTTTTTTTAGTATGTCCTGGTATCGTATAGTCTAACCCAAGATATGCTGTGTGGAAAAAATTCTCATAAGATTTTGCTAATCCAGTATAAAGTGAAAATCTATGAAAGTTTTGAAAAATATCCCCTTTTCTACTTTTTACACCCTCATCATAAGTTACTTTTGCAATATAGAAGTGCTCAGTTGCTTTAAAGTGTAAAAAATCGTCTAAAAGAGGAAAATGTATGCTTATCGGAGCATCTATTTGGTGAGTTATAAAATCTAGATCATCTTTACTAGTATAGTTTGTAGTTCTATAATCAGCTGAATAAAAAATATTCTTTGCAAATATACTATTTGTAAATCTATGATAATGAAAAGTTGGAAGCTCTTGTATAGTCTTATCATTGCTATCTTCAGCAGTATTTATAAAATACTTAGCATACAAACCAATATAATCTAAATCTCTTTTTATATAATAGTTAAATGAAGACTGAACCAAGGAATCATAACTTTTTTCACTATTATCAACTGTATTTAGGTAGTCTATATTATTTAGATAATGAAAATCAATCCATAAACCATCTTCAACATTTTTACCAAGGTATCCACTAAAAAGCCTAGATCTATCATACATGATAGAGTACCCATAGTGTTTAGAGTTTTTCAATCCATGCTTTTCTCTATAAGCATCCTTTTCTTTAAACTGACCAAATGAAATCTCACCAGTAGAGTAAGGGGAGTCAGCAAATCTTAAAACCCCATGCACTCCTGCACCTCTTTGTGTTCTTATCTGAGGATTGAGCTGAAAATCCCAATTGACTTGTGGGGCAAAATATATAGGCTGCATGTAGTAAAAACCCTCGCTGCCACTAAAAGCAAACTCTGGTCTTAGAAGCCCTGTTCTTCTTGTTTTATCCGTGGAAAATGCAAAATAAGGAAGATAAAATATAGGCAAATCATTGACATAAAAAAGCGTATTATATGTATGTATGAATTGCTCTTGTCTGTCATATTTTCCGCTTGTAAATCCAATCTTCCAATCAGGATTTTGAACATTACAACTTGAAATGATAGATTTTTCACTCAAATAGTATCTCTTATCAAAAACAGCACTGTTACACTTAAGCCACATCTTAGATGCACCCTCATATGCGAACATTGGAGTCAATTTACCACTGTCACTTTTTAAGTTTAGCTTAGCATATCCGCTTCTAGTAGAAAACGATACTCCCTCCATGATAGTTATATCTCCAAAAAGCTCTAAATCACTGCTATTATAATCATAAAAAGCCTCATCAGCCGTTATGATATACTTATCGCTATAAAGCACTACATCGCCTTTAGCGTGAACAACTGTGCCTTCTTTCTCTAGTACTTTTGCTAAAATCTCTACTTTTTGAGCTTCTTGCTCTGCATGCATTGAAGATAAAATCAAAGAGAAAAATAGAAATAGCTTAAAAAGCATTCACTACCAATGTTTTAGCCACTTTATCATGCCAAGTCTCTCTTTTTGGGTTCATAAGAGCCCAGACAAATCCAAGATAGAAAACTGCTTCTGAGAGAATTCTTACTGTTGCTCTATTGAGTGAGTATATTAGCGATGGATTTTCTATATCATGAATTGACACTACTCTTATCTTCATAAAGATTTTACCCAAGGTTGCCCCGTACATGTAAACAAAAAATGCCTGATATATGACCTTTAAAATCATAATATACAAAACAAGTCCATTTATCATACTAATCGTATCTTCAACACTCTTGCTCTCTTCGATAGAGCCAAGATAAATCATAACAAACAAAAATGAAACAAGTATCTCATCAATAAAATAAGCTATAAATCTCTTAAAAAATGGTGCGAGAGTTATGTTTTCTCTCTCAAATTTTTCTATTACTTCCTCTTGTGTCATGAGTTTTTAATCCTTAAAGCTTGATGTGCTATATCTGTTCTAAATTTTTTACCTACGAAGTGTATATCTCCACATCTACTATACGCTCTGTCTCTCGCTTCTTTTATACTCTCTCCAAGTCCAACGCAAAGAAGAACTCTTCCTCCTGTTGCGTAGAGTTTTCCATCTTCTTCGCTAACTCCAGCATAAACTATATGGGTATTTTTTTCTACTTCACTATCCACAGAGTCATCAATAAGAATCTCTGCTGGTTTTGAGCTTTTGTACGGATAGTGCTCACTTGCCATAACAACACATACCGCATACTTATCGCTCAACTCAATTTTTAAGTTTTTCAAATCTTGCGAGGCAGCCTTATAAAAAAGCTCACTTACAGGTGATTTTATAAGTGGCAATAGTACCTCACACTCTGGGTCTCCAAAACGCACATTGTATTCTAGCACTATTGGTTCACCATTTACTACCATAATACCGATAAAAAGAACTCCCTCAAAAGGATAGCCCTCATCGCTCATGCCTTTTAGAGTTGGCTCAACCACTCTCTCGTTTATCTTCTTATAAAGCTCATCATTTATAAGAGGTGTTGGAGCATACGCACCCATACCGCCTGTATTTGGTCCTTTATCGTCATTTAAAAGTCTTTTGTGGTCTTGAGCAGCTGGAAGTATTTTATAGTCTTTACCATCACAAATCGCAAAAACAGAAAGCTCATATCCATCCAAAAACTCCTCTATCACTATAGAAGTTCCTGCATCCCCAAAACTCTTTCCATCTAGCATATCTTTTGCAGCTTTTTTTGCCTCTTCTTTACTCATGGCGATGATAACGCCCTTGCCTCCACACAAGCCATCTGCTTTTACGACGATTGGGATTTCAAGAGAGTCTATAAATCTATCTGCTTCTTCAGTTTTTGTAGTCTCTATAAATGCCGCTGTTGGAATTGAGTTTCTTTTTAAAAAGTTTTTCATGAAGATTTTTGAGCCTTCAAGCTGTGAGGCTGCTTTTGAGGAGCCAAATATTTTTAAGTTGTGAGATTTAAAAACATCCACAATCCCATCAACCAAAGGAGCTTCAGGACCAACGATGCTTAGTTCTATATTTTTCTCTTTTACAAAATCAGCTAGTTTTTCAAAATCTGTAATTGTTATATTTTCGCCAAATCTGCTAGTAGCTCCATTTCCTGGAGCAAAGTACAATTTATCTACATCTTTATCACGACTTAGTGCGAGTCCCATAGAGTACTCTCGCCCGCCATTGCCAACTATCAATATATCCATCAAGTACCCTTACATGTAAAAAACCCGAGTGGGCGTTCCGTCTATGCGTTAGGCCCATATAAAGCCAACGATGCAGGATTAACCATCTCTTTAGGCTGCAATTTCTCGCTTTTTGCAAAACTCAAACGAAACCACAGACACACCAAGAAAGTACGCATCCCACAAATACTATCTGTTAGGCCCTCATTATACGGTTATCGCTCCACTCAGGCGTAAGAGATTATATATTAATTTTGCTTAATAATTGTTTTAGCTAGCTCAATACAAGCTTTAATTGTCTGAGAACTGCTTACATGTGAGGAAATTCCATCAGGAAGTGCCTTGGCTGTAACATCTCCAATGCAAATAGCAGAGTAATTTTTATGCCACTCATAGTTAGAAAAAAAACATTCTACCGTTGAAGGCGAAGTAAATATAAAAACTTTTTTTTCCTCTTTAGCTCGTAGAGCTATCTTTTGGCGACATAAAGTCTCATAAACTATGATTGAACTTATATCTACACCGCTCTTTTTGAGTATGTTTTCCAAGTCTGAAACTACTTTTTTTGCTCTTAAAAATAGTGTTTTTTTGTTTTGTAGATTTTTGGATACTTCTTGTGCAAACAAATCCCCATAAGAGTTACTAGCTATAAACTCAACTCGTCCACTTAGCTGCTCTATCATATTGGCAGTCTGTTTGCCTATGGCATAAGATGGGATTTTTCGCCAGTTTTTATTGATTTTATCTATCGCTTTTACAGCATTTTTGGAGCTAAAAATCAGTGCTTCATAAGAGTTCAAATCAATCTTTATATCTCTATATGCAAGCTCTATCTGGGGTAGATTTATAACCCCCTTGTGATGAGTGTCACTAAGGAGGTATATGCTCACAGCCCTATTCCCACTCTATGGTTGCTGGTGGTTTTGAGCTGATATCATAAACTACTCTGTTTATGCCATCTACTTCGTTTATGATTCGCCTACTCATATTTTCTAAAATCTCGTGAGGTATATGAGCAAAAGTTGCCGTCATGCCATCAGTCGCTTCGACTATACGGATACAAGCTGTATTATCATAAGTCCTATTGTCTCCCATCACTCCAACGCTTTTGACATTTAGTAAAACCGTAAAAGCTTGCCATGTTTTTGCATAATATCCTGTTGAGTGAAGCTCTTCAAGCATGATAGTATCAGCCTTACGAAGTATCTCTAAATCTTCGTTATTTACTTCCCCTATAATCCTTATCCCAAGTCCAGGTCCAGGAAATGGGTGTCTTGCAATCATATCTTTTGGAAGTCCAAGCTCTAAGCCAAGTTTTCTAACCTCATCTTTAAAAATCTCATTGAGGGGCTCCACTAACTCAAAAGTCATCCAATCAGGAAGCCCTCCTACATTGTGATGAGATTTGATGGTTTTTGAAGGTCCTTTTACTGAAACTGACTCTATGACATCAGTATAGAGTGTACCTTGAGCTAAAAACTTTATATCATCATGCTTTTTTGCTTCTCTACCAAATACTTTTATAAATGTCTCGCCAATTATCTTTCTTTTTTGCTCTGGGTCGCTTATGCCTTTTAGGTTCTGCAAAAACTCTTCGCCTGCATCAACACTAGTGAGTTTTATCTTGAGCTTAGTTTTAAACATATCTTTAACTTGTCTTGCTTCATCTGCACGAAGAAGTCCGTTATCTACAAAAACACAAACCAATTTATCACCTATGGCTTCGTTTAACAAGGCAGCCACAACGGAGCTATCAACCCCGCCACTAACCCCACAAAGAACTTTTTTATCCCCAACTTGAGCTCGAATTGCCTCAATCTTCTGCTTTGCAAATGATCTCATATTCCAAGTGCTTTCACACCCACATATATACTTTGCAAAGTTTTTTAGTAGCTTTGTTCCCTCTTGGCTGTGATAGACTTCTGGGTGAAACTGAAAAGCATATATATCTCTCTTCTCATCAGCAACTGCGGCATAAGGAGAGTTCTGACTAAACCCTATCTTTGAAAATCCAGCGGCTAGTTTTTCTACCTTGTCGCCATGGCTCATCCATACGATTTGACCGCATTTTGTATCTTTAAAAATCTTATGGTCGCTCTTAAAGTTAAGCTCAGCCTTTCCGTACTCTTGATGAGTAGCAGGAACTACACTGCCACCAAAATGCTGATTTATAAGCTGCATCCCATAACAAATCCCAAGAATCGGCAAGCCTAAATCATAAATCCTAGAATCAGGATGATAAGCATCTTTTGCATATACAGAAGCAGGTCCACCACTCAAGATGATGCCCTTTGGATTTTTGCTTTTTATATCCTCAATACTCTCATGATATGGAACTATCTCACAATAAACCCCACTCTCTCTTAGTTTTCTTGCTATTAGTTGCGTATATTGTGATCCAAAATCCAACACTACGATAGGGACACTATTTTTCATATATGATTTCCTTTGTTTTAGCCCACTTTGTTTTAGCCCAATTATACAGTAGAAATCATAAATCTATACTGTGAGCCCCAAGAGATTTTTTTCGTCTAAGTGCACTTTGTATAACAACTCTTGAAGTTAAAAGTCTTAATCTTATCAGTTTTCCTACAGGACAAGCCAATATCTCTTCTACTCTTTTTAAAGCTTTTTTTAGCCCTTTTTCGCTTCTTACGATTCCTACACTTTGCCACATGATACTTCTTAGCTCATTTTTGAGCTTCTTGTCTCCCTCTTTTTTAAGAGCTATATCTCTATGAGCAAACTCTTTTTTAATCTTCTTGCTTACAGAGGTTTTTACTATATCATCAGCAACTATTTTTGAAAAAACAAGTCCCTCTAAAAGTGAGTTGCTCGCCAATCTATTGGCTCCGTGAACTCCAACCGAAGCCACTTCTCCAACAAAATAGATATCTTCAACACTAGCTACTTTTGCATTCAAATCAGTTTTTACTCCGCCTATGGCATAGTGAAATGCAGGTGAAATTGGGATTTTATCTTTTGGCAAATCGTAACCAAGATTTTTCATATTGAAATAGATACTAGGAAATCTTTTTTTAAACTGCTCTGCTTCAAAACTACTCACATCAAGAAATATATCTTTTTTTCTATCTTTTTTGTGCCTGTATAATGCTTCTGAGACAACATTTCTTGGACTAAGCTCCCCTCTTTTGTCATAATCAAAAAGAAATCTCTTGCCGTCCTCATCTACTATCCACGCTCCCTCTCCACGCAAAGCCTCGCTCAAAAGCTGTTTTCTTACGGCACTATCTTGGACAAAAACTGTTGGATGAAACTGCATCATCTCCATATCTCTAAGCTCTATGCCATGCTCACAACAAATCCCGTGTAAATCAGCACTGATTGTTCTTGAGTTCGTGTGAAACTCATAAAGTGAGCCGACACCTCCACTAGCGATGACTATCTTTTTTGCATATAGATTGAATACTTTGCCGTTGTGTAGCACTTCGACACCATAACAAGTCCTATCTGCTATAAGCAAATCTACAACTTGTGTATTATAAAGAATAGGAAACTTCAAGGACTCCATCAAAAAAAGATGTAGTTCTCGCCCTGTGGCATCTCCTCCAGCATGTAAAATTCTGCTTTGGTTGTGAGCTGCCTCTTTTGTGTAGAGCAACTCTCCTTTTTCATCTTTGTCAAACTCAAATCCAGCACTTATCAAATCTGCTATCGCATTAGGACCCTTGGAGCATAAAAACTCTACTGCTTCTTTATCGCAGTGTCCAGCTCCTGCACTCAAGGTATCTTCTACATGTAGAGGTATATCTGCAGCACTTGGAGCAACCCCAACACCTCCTTGAGCAAAAAAAGTGTTGCACTCCCAGGCATAGTCTTTGCTCAAGACCAATACAGCCATATCCTTTGGCAGATGCAAAGCTGTATTGAGTCCAGCTACGCCAGAGCCAACAATCAGGACATCATAATCTAGTTTCAACTACAACGCTTTTTAAACTCGCTTCATACTGAGGTGCACCCTTGTAGCCACAACCAGCTAAAATAAAGCCAATAAATGTTATAATCAAAATATGAAAGATTCTCTTACTATAATTTCTCATCTTAAACGCCATCCTTATTTTAAAAACTTAGAGCAAAGGGAGTGTTTTGATATACTTATCAAGTTACTTCCAAACTCTTTATCTAACTTTATCAAATTTATCTATGTAAAAAACAGTATACTCTTTTTTGTTCTCTCGCACCCAAGTGCCAAAATGGAGTTTAATTATAAACGCAATTTGATAAAAGAGATATTAAAGAAGATAGAAAGTTTTCATCCAAACTGTAGATGTATAAACTTAGATGATATAAGAGCCTTCGTTTCAAACAAAAAAGAGCCAAAAGAAGATCTGCCTAAAGATGCTACTTTTGTCTATAAAGAACGCTCTTCTGGGGAGTTTAAAAATCAAATAGAAGATGAAGAGCTTAGAGAGATTTTTGAAAAGATAAGAGAAGAGATAAAATGCTTGAAAAAAGAGAGCTAGAAAACCTTCCGCAAAGTGCTGGAATCTACAAGTTTTATGACCAAAATAGAAAACTGTTATATATCGGAAAGGCAAAAGTTCTCAAAAACAGAGTAAAAAGCTACTTTAAATTTACTCCATCTTTGCAAGCTGCAAACAAACTAAGTCCTAGAATCACAAAGATGATACGCGAGACTTTTTACCTAGACTTCATAGTCTCACCTAGCGAATATGATGCTCTTATACTTGAAAACTCTCTCATAAAAGAGCTAAAACCAAAGTACAATATACTTCTAAGGGACGATAAAACCTATCCCTATATAGCAATTGATACAGCAGAGGATTTTCCTAGATTTGAAATCACAAGAAAAGTGCAAAACAAAAAGAGCATAAAATACTACGGTCCTTTTTCAAACTCTGCAAACGACATATTAAAGGCACTCTATCTTACATGTAAGCTTGTGCAAAAAAGAAGCTGTATCAAAGGCAAAAAGGAGTGTCTTTTTTTTCAAATAGATAAGTGTTATGCCCCTTGTGTAGGAAAAATCTCTAAAGAGGATTATGCCAAAGTTGTTTCTGAAGCAACTTCTTTGCTAAGCGATAGGAAAAAACTCATACTTGCTCTTGAAAAAAAAATGCAAGAAGCGTCACAAAGAGAGAATTTTGAAGAAGCGGCACTCCTTAGAGATATGCAAAAATCTATCAAAAACTCTCTACATGTAATCCATCTAGACCTTGCAAAACTAGAGAGTTTTGACCTAATCGCAGTCGAAGTTGTGGGCAATATAGCATCGATAATGAGGCTCTTTGTGCGAGACGGCAAGGTCGTCTCAAGCATACGAAAGCTTATAAAAAATTCAAACGGCTACGAATTAGGCGAGATATACAAAAGAGCTCTTGTGCAGTTTTACGACCAAAATACAAAGCTCATAGCTAAGCAGATTTTAGTAGCTCATGACTTTGATGAAATGGAAGATGTAAAACATCTACTAGAGACAAAATACAGTAAAAAAATCTCAATACTCAAGCCCAAAAGAGGAAACAAGTCAAAACTCATAGAGATAGCCAAAGAGAATGCAAGAGAGCATATAAGTCAATATCTAAACAAAAATAGCGACTCTTTGCTTAAAGAGATTAAAGAGCTATTTGAGCTTAAAAAAACTCCATATAGCATCGAGGTATTTGATAACTCACACATAAGTGGGGACTCTCCTGTGGGCTGTATGGTTGCTTATGAAGAGAAGTTTATAAAAGAAAATTATAGGGTTTTTAATCTTCAAAGCAAAGATGAGTATGGGCAGATGAGAGAGCTTTTAACTAGAAGGATAAAAAACTTCAAAAAAGATTCTCCGCCAGATCTCTGGGTGCTTGATGGGGGAGTCACTCTTTTGAAGCTTGCTAAAAAACTACTAAAAGATAGTGAACAACAGATAGACCTTTTGGCTATATCAAAAGAAAAAAGAGATGCAAAGGCGATGAGAGCAAAAGGAAAGGCGAGTGATACTATCTATTCGCTAAATTATAACTTTAAACTCCCTACAAGTGACAAAAGACTGCAATTTATTCAAAAATTAAGAGATGAATCTCATAGATTTGCTATCGCAACGCATAGAAAACGAAAAATATCAAAAGATATGAAAATAGATCTTCTTCAAGTAAAAGGCATAGGAGAAGCAAAGATAAAAAAACTTCTCTCCTATTTTGGAACATTTGAAAATATACACAATGCAAACAAAAAAGTCTTAAAATCAGTCATAGGTGCTACAAATGGTGAAAGACTATATAAATTTTTGAATTAATATGGTATCTTTAAGCAAAGATTAGTTAAAATTTAGCCAGCTCTTTTAATGAGGTGAATATGATACTTTACAGTAAAAATGGTGATTTTCTTGGTATAGGAAAAGATGAGTTATCCTTCCTAGGCTATGAAGACTTAGAGGAATTTAAAAAATTTAACAATGATGTAGCAGATCTTTTTGTGAACAGACCTGGCTATATTTTTAAATTTAAAAACTTTTCATGGATTGACTATGCTCTTCATAGTGGGGCACCAAAAAGAGCCGCAATTGTTAGACTAAAAACTGGTAGTGAGGTAGAGGTAGCTATCAGAATAAAAGAACTTTTTTTATATGCGCCAATAAACAATAATGATATATACTACAGCATAGAACTCATAAATCAATCAAAATTTGGTATTCAAGAACCTATAATACAAGAAGCAACACCTACTCTAGACCCTGAA
>CAYOWG010000021.1:0-13720 GCA_964407605.1 uncultured Sulfurospirillum sp.
TTTGAGTATCGCCCAGAGTTGTTTGGGACTATAGACTAGTCGTCTTTTTCCTCTTCCTCAGACTCCTCTTTCTCTCCACCTTCTTCGCTAGATTTTTCTCCCTCAGCAGAGCCAAGACCAACTGCTTGCTTGACATCTCCAAGCGACTGATTGACCATGTCAGAAGCGGACTGTTTTGCTTGCTCTGCTTGTTCACAACCCATGAGACTCAAAACTAACAATAAAGCACCTATAGATGCTAAGGATTTTTTCAACAAACTCATAATATATCCTTATTTTTATTATATTATACAATAATTCTTAATCTTTTGCTATTTACGATCGTATAAACAACTGGGATATAAAAAAGATTTAAAATAGTTGCAAACGCAAGACCATATCCTAGTGATATAGCCATAGGTTGAAGGATAACAGCTTGTCCTGAAGCGAAAAATATCAAGCTTGAAAGTCCAAGAATAGTAGTGATGGAGGTTAGAAGAATAGGTCTTAGCCTCATAACAGCAAATTCGCTTATCTCGTCTATAGACTTAGCTTTTTTGATAAAATTCACCATGATAATCCCACCATTGACCACGACCCCACTTAGCCCCACTATACCTAAAAGTCCAGGCATCGTTAGGTTTATATCCATGATCAAATGTCCACCCAAAACACCCAACAAGGAGAGGGGTATGGAGGTTAGAAGAGTAACTGAGAGCAAAATCGAATCAAACATCCAAACAAGAGCTATAAAGATAAGAAAGATAGCAATTATAGCCGCTATGCCCATCTCTTTTTGGATTTTTTTGTTCTCTTGCTCCTCTCCTTTAATGGTAACCATCAAGCCTTGTTTTTCAAACTTTTTTAGGACTGGTTCTAACACAGCTAGAAGCTCACTAGAGGTGATTTTGTCTTTATTGAGTGAAGCAAACAGCGAGCTTATTCTCTCTCCATCATTTTTATATATATCTGAAAAACCATCTTTAAACTCAAAATCGACTACATCACTAAGACGAACTTCTGTTTTTTGACCAGGAACTCTAAGGTAAAATGACGATATAGTCTCAAAAGTATCTTTCATCTTCTCTTGTGAGCGAATCTTTATAAGCTCACCGTTATAAAACATCTTTGCGATTTCTGCTTTAAAGAAGTATGGTCTTAGTATGGAAGCTATAGATTTTTCCGTAAAGCCTAAAAGCTGACCATAGTGATTTACCTTTAGTTTTAGCTCTCTTTTGCCTGGTTTTATGTCGTTATCTATGTTATATACGCCCTCTATGCCACTCATCTTAGCTTCAAGCTCACTTAAAGCCTTTTGCAGCAAAGCATCATCTCCACTAAAAGCGAGCTCAACATCACTAGAGACTATGCCAGCACCAGGAACGATAGCTCTAAACTCCTCAAAATCTTCACTTTTAGAGAGTTCTTGCGTAAACTCTTTGATATCTTCTAAAATCTCATTGGCACTTCTCTTTCTAAGCATCTTACTATCATCATACTCTGGCGATAGATAAGGATTTATGTATTTGTTAAAGGCATTTTCAGGAACCCTGTCATAAAGGTCGATAAATATATGAAAATTGTTGGCAGCATAGTGAGGTTTGTACTTAGCATCAAGCATAAAACCAGAAACAGAAGCTATACTTACAACTTCGTTATCCAGAAGTTTTTCTTGGAGTATGCCCTCTATGCGTGTTACGATTCTTTGTGTATCTTCTAAGCTATTGTTTATATTGACTTTTCCACTTATATATATTTGAGTTGTGTCAAAATCTGGGAAAAGTTGAAACTTGCTGTTTTTGCCCAAAACGACAATCAAAGAGATAACAACAATCAAAAACAGACTTAAAGCAGTTTTTCTATTACTCAATAAAAACTTCAATATCGCGATATATATACCGTTTAATAGAGTCCAAAGAGTCTCGTTTTTCTTCTTCTTGTCTTTTACTTTCAAAAAATCTTTAGCGTGAAGCGGTAAGAAGTAAAATGTCTCGACAAGAGAACTTAAAAGAAGTATAGATATCATGATAGGCAGTACTTTCATAAAAACGCCCATCTCTCCGCTCATAATCAAAAGAGGTAAAAAAGCAAATATAGTTGTAGCAGTTGTAGTTAAAACCGCTGGAAACATCTCCGCTGCCCCGTTGATGGCTGCATCTCTAGGAGTATCTCCATCTTCAAGATGCCTATATATGTTTTCAGCTACCACTATAGCCTCATCAACAAGCATTCCAAGTGCAATCAACGCTCCTAGAAGAGAGAGCATATTGAGACTATATCCTAGCAAGTTTGAAGCTATAAGACCCATCATAAAGCTTATAGGGATACCAATAGAGACTACAAAAGCGATGCGTCCACTTATAAAAATCCAAACTGACAAACCCACCAAGATAAGACCAAAAGTTATATTTGCAACTACTGTATTGAGGCGGTTTCTTATCCAAACTGAAGAGTCAGAGTAAGTTTCAAACTTAAAAGCGGGATATTTTTCTTCGTATATCTCCAATATCTCTCTTATGTCCCTCACAAGAGCTATGGAGTTACCGCTTTTTGACTTGCTTATGCTGATAGATATATTTGGTTTGCCGTTAAAGTGAGAGAGTACTTTTGCATCTGAAAATGTAAACTCCGCCGATGCAACATCCCCAAGATGGACTCTTTTTCCGCCTACATGTAAGATCGTATTGTTTAGTTTTTCTATATCTTTTTCTCCACCATAGGTACTAACAAAAGTATGATTTCCTTTTTGCTCTATAACTCCCACAGGAAAAACTTCGCTTAAAGAAGAGAGTGCCATTACAAACTCGCCTGCATCAATCCCATAAGCAGATAGTTTTTTATCATCTATCTTGAAAACAAGCTCTTTATCAACATCACCACTTATACTTATATCACTTAAATCTTCAATCTTTGAGAGTCTAGATTTGAGCTCATCAGCAACTTTTAGCATCATCTCCTTAGAGCTATCCTCACTAGCAATAGCGATAGAGATTAGCGGATAGTTCATCTGCATTATCTTGCTTATAGGCTCGTCCATATCGCTTGGTAACTCTTTTTGCTTAGAAGATATGATATCTTTTATGTCATTTAGAGTCTCGCCCTTATCTGCTCCGCCCTTGAGATATACAGATATTGAGAAAAAGCCATTTCTTATAACACTCTCAATTCTATCTATATTGTTTAGATTAACTATCTCTTCTTCTATGGATCTTACCACCATCTTATCAAGAGTGTCGGGGCTTGTTCCTGTATATCCTCCTGAGATAGATATGGCATCTAAGTTTGATGGCGGAAAAATCTCTTTTGGTATTTTTTGGTATGAAAAAATAGCTAGTACTAACAAAAAAATCAAAAAGATGTGATTTAACAGATTTTTATCGACTGCAAATGCTATAAAAGAACGAATCATAACGCTACTCTTTTATATTTATAAAAACTGAGTCTAAGACTTGGTTTTTAAAACGAATTGATTCAAGTTTTTGTTTTAGATAAGCATTTTCTTCTTTAAGCATTGAGTTTTGAGCATATAGCCTATGGATATCTCGACTTACATAATATATTTGATTTTTTATATATACCTTAGGAATAATAACAGAAAAAGCGACCGCCAAAGAGAGATAGACTAGAAGTAAAAACTTAAAATCCAAGTTCTTTTCTTGTGCATATTCCTCTAGGAGCTCTTGCTTGTTTGTTGTATTACTCATCTTAATTTAAAAATTCTCATTTTTGAACTACGGCTTCTTGGGTTGATTTTTTCTTCCTTTTTTGAGGCAGTTATAGGCTTTTTAGTTATAATTTTTCCTAGTGAGCGATTGTTACCGCACTCACATCTCATAAATCCAGCTGGACAAATGCAGTTTTTAGCCCAAAACTTATATGTTTTCTTCACTATCCTATCTTCCAAAGAGTGAAAAGAGATAATAGCAACTAAAGTGTCTTGGAGTCCTGAAGCATAGATAGACTCTAAAAGCTCATTTAGCTCTCCAAGTTCGTCATTGACCTCTATGCGTATCGCCTGAAATGGCAGTGTTGCTGGGTGTATCTTTGGCTTGCCGCCTAGTTTTTTAAGCACAAACGCTAACTCTTTTGAACTCTCAAAAGGACGACTGTTAATGATTGCTTTTGCTACTCTTTTATAGTCTCTTATCTCTCCATACTCCAAAAATATCTCTTCAAGTTCACTTTGAGAATACTTATTGACAACATCTTTGGCACTCTTGGGGTTTTTAGGATTCATACGCATATCTAACACTTCACTATCAAAGCCAAATCCTCGACTGCTTTTGTCAAGCTGTAGCGAAGAGACTCCTATATCAGCTAGTATGCCTTTTATTGGTAAGTCTATATATTTTTTGATGACAGTTGAAAATTTGGCATTTTCAAATATAACTCTATCCTTAAATCTATCTAGTCTATTTTTGCTAAACTCTATTGCCTCTTCGTCTTGATCACAACAGATTAGCTTTATATTCTGATTTTGCTCCAAAAGAGCTTCGCTATGCCCTCCATAACCAACCGTACAGTCGATAATATAGCCATCATCTATATCGACAAAAATCTCTTTGACTTCATTTAAAAGTACTGGTATATGAGGTGCGTTCATTTGTCTCTACTCTTTTTTCTGTTATAATACCAAAGTATCTAATAAACAAAGGTTAAAGTGTGCAAAAATATCTACTAGAGAACCTAAAGTGCATCTCACTCTCTATGTTCAGAAAAGATTTTATAGGTATATTTCATGGTTCACTTTCGGCCAAAATCGAGCAAAATAAATTTTTCATCAATAAAAAAGATACAATTTTTGATGATGTCAAAGATGATGATTTTCTAGAGTTAAATACAAAGAAAGACTATCGCTGGAAAGAGGCGAGTTTGGATGCTGAGATACACCTGCAGATCTACCAAAAGATAGATGAAGCAAAATATATCTGCTATGCCATGCCACCATTTGCCACTGCTTACTCTCTTTCATATGACAAAATTATACCTCAAGACTACTTTGGCTCTATGAAATTTGGCTCTATTGATGTATATGACCCAAAACAGTTTGAAGACTGGTATGAGAGGTCTCATATTGAGATCTACAGATATCTAAGAGAGAAAAAAACCAATATCATGGTTATAAAAGGTTACGGCATATATGCTTACGATAGAGATATGCTTCAACTTGCAAAAACTATAGCCCTGCTAGAGAATAGTTGTAAACTACTCTACTACTCACACGAGTTCGCTAGAGGCAGAGTCTAGCTCCTTTTTTTTCAGGTCTCTATCTAGAAAAAACATTCCAAATGGAAGCAATGATGTAATGAATGCAAAAAATACAAACTTTTTATCCCACTTGTGCTTTCTAGCAACTACATACAAAAGATAAACAAATAGCATAAAAAGAACTCCATGAGTCATGCCAACTATCTTCACTAGTATCGGATTGTCTCCAAGATATTTTATAGGCATTGCTATAAAAAGTAGTGCGAGATAAGATATGCCTTCGACAAAACTAATAATTCTAAACCTCTTCAATGACGAATCAAACAAAGCAATCCTCCCACATTTTCCAGATTATACAAGCTTTTTATAAACAAAAATATAATAGACTTCTTCTCAACAGAAGAAGGAAAGACAATTTTAAAAATTCCAAAAGATATAGCTAGTATCGACATGAGAGATATTGACGACAATCTCTTGCACTACAAATACAACATAAGGCACCTCATAAAGCTTGAAAAACAAGGGGTTGATAAAGAGTCTCCAGAGTTTTTGAGTGCATATCGCTCTTTTGCAGGAGCAGTTTATGAGAACTATCTATACGAAAAACTGCTCATATATGCAAAAAACAATCCACAGATAGGTAACTTTATACTAAAAGGACCTCATGCTTGCAAAAAAAGTTCACTCTCAAATGCACTTCATATTGACAGAGGCGGACAAATAATCTACAAGACAAAGTCTATTGAAATCGCTGAGTTTGATGCTATGTTTTTCAATGAAAAAGAGATTATTTTTGTTGAGATGACCCTCATTAAGTCAGTTAAAAACCTCAAAAGAAGACTTAGAAAGAAAAAAGCTCTTCTTGAGACACTATTTCCTAAGCATGACATAAAAGCTCTTATCATACTAAGCCAAGGGGTTATGGGAAGTACAAAGCTGCCAGATTACTGCACAGTATGGCTTACAAAACTTTTTGAGGTTGATAAAATCTACAAGTTTTTAAAGTCTCCAAACAGAGATAAAAAACGCCCTTTAAGAATACAAACTGCGGCAAACCTAGTGAGCGATTCAGAACTAAAAACTTTTCCATTTAAGTACTATAACTCACTAGTTTGGATGATGAACAAACTAAGAGCAAAACACAACAGCATACTCAACACAGACTTTTTACAAACAGAAGTATGCACAAGATATATGGATCTTTTCACAAAAGTATATATCGGATATATGGATAAAGTGGACTTTGAAGCCCTATATACAGAGGTTCCTGATGTAACTGAAAAAGTTGCAGTATCTATAGAAAAAGAGCACACAGGCAAACTAACGCTAACATACTTTATGCAGTATAGTAGAAAAAGACTTATAAATGTTGCTATAAAAAACAATAAAGCAAGCCTTATCAAAAAAGACGCTCACGGTATCTCTGTCACTGAAGTATTTCATATCTTGCGCATGGCTACTAAAGAGTATAAAATAACTATCGAAGAGATAAAAATGGCTAAAACACTTTTAAGTTCTTTTGACTAAACTTTTCAAAATCTCTCTTCCTTCCTCCCAATTTCCTAGACTTGAAGCAAGGTTTATATGACCCTTGCTTCCTACACAAACTAGATCACTGCCCCAAAAAGATGCTAGCTCCCTTATCTTTGCTTCATCAGAATAAGGGTCATCAGAACTAACAATACATGTAGATTTAAATGGTAGTTTTTCATGCGGTACATCGCCATATCCTACTATCTCTTTTGGAAAATTCTCTCTTTTTGTATCTGGCGGGGCTACTAGTAAAGCTCCAACTATATCTTGGTTTCTATAATACCTCTTGACCCACTCTACGACCGTATGACAGCCTATACTATGAGCGATAAATAACACAGGAGTCTTTACATGTAGAAGAGTTTTCTCTAACTCATCTATCCACATATCTTTATCTGGATTGTTCCAATCTTTTTGCTCAACCCAATAGGCATTTTTTGTTTTGTCAAACCAAAGTTTTTGCCAATGATTTGGCTCACTGTTACCATAACCAGCTACAAACACTGTACTATACATGTAAGTCCTTATTTTGAGAGTTTTTGTTACAAAAAGTAAATAACATACCATAAAAGTGTGAGCAAAATCTGTTAGTTATAAATCTTCTTGAAAACTTAGCCACTTTATAGTACTTTAATAACAATAAAGATAGAATTATAGCAAAAATTAAATGGGCTTTAAATTAAGTCCGCAAGGGACATGGATGATAACTTGGATGCAACGCAAAAGAAAATACTTAGTTGTAACTATATGGGTGAGTGTAATAGCATTTGTTGGTGCTGGCTTTGTTGGCTGGGGAGCTTATGACTTTAATGCAGATCGTGCTAGTTCAGTTGCAAAAGTTGGCGAGAGAACTATAACAGTTCAAGAGTACCAAATGGCTTACGCAAACTACTTTAACTTTTATAACAATATGCTAGGTGGTGGACTTACGCAAGAAAAAGCAGACCAGATGGGGTTGGAGGCCATAGTTTTAGAAAATGTAATTAACGAAACTCTTATCTTGGCTTATGCAGATGAGATTGGATTGCGTGCTAATAAGTATGAAATTAAAGAGGCTCTCTCAGCAAACCCAGCATTTCATAAAAATGGAGTATTCGATAAAGATACCTACTATAGGGTGCTAAGACAATCGCAACTTAAAGCAAAAGATTATGAAACTAGCTTAGAAAGACAAATATTACTCTCTAAGACACAAGATATATTAAACCTAAAGCCAACTCAAATCGAACAAGAATTATTTGTTTCATCAATGTTCATGAAAGATAGACTCTCGGTTGATGTTATATATCTTGATGAAGATGAGGTTAAGGTTAGCGAAGATGAGATTAAGCAACATTGGGAGAAATTTAAAGCAGACCATCTTACTGAGAAAAGCTTTGATTTAGCAACAATCAAAATTGATCTTACAGATGAGTCGATAAACGAAGAGAAGCTAAAAACTTTTTATCAAGAAAAAAGGCATAACTACAAATCAAGTGATGGTAAAATCATGAGCTTTGAAGATGCAAGAGTAGATGTTGAAAAAGATTTTAGATTTAAACTAACTAAAAGAGAGGCACTTGAATCTTACTTGTTATTTAAAAAATCGAAGATTGATGCAACTGGTGAGAAAAATGTAAAAATAAGTGATACGACTTTTCCTATTGATAAGCTAAGTAACGCGAGAGTAGGAGATGTTTTAAAACCTATACAAACTGATGATGGGTATATAGTTATTCAACTAATAAGGATCAACAACCCTACCCCAAAGCCTTATATAGAAGCTAGAAGTGCTATATTAGCTCAACTAAAAGCACAAAAAAAAGCTGAGGTGCTAGAACAAAAAGCAAAGTCAAGATTAGAGCTTTTTAGAGGTAAAGATGTAGGTTTTGTTAGTAGAGAAGGTGGTATTGAGATTGATGGACTAAATAGTGACGAGGTTTTGGAGTTTGTAAATTTTGTTTTTGATAATAACGAAGTAAGAAACTTTGCGATTATCGGCAACAAGGCGGTTTTATACCAGATATTGGAACAAGACTTGCTTGATGAAGATGAGTTTAAGAGACATGTTAAACTCATCAATGAAAATATAAAACAGATGAAACAAGCAGAAATAAGTCAAAATCTGATAGTAAATTTGAAAAAAAGATACAATATAGAACAATACTATAAAGGACAATAATTGAGTACTACGATTTTAGGTATTGATATTGGCTCAAGCAAGATTTGCGCCATAATTGCCGAAAAAAATGGTGATGACATAAAAATATTAGGTGCTGGTATCTCAAAATCACAGGGACTTAAAAGAGGAATTATAACCAATATTGAACTAGCTTCAAAATCTATTAAAAATGCTCTAAATGATGCAAAAAGAGTTGCAGGCACTCAATATGAAAAAGTGATTGTCTCTATATCTGGGGCTTACACAAAAAGTATTGAAAGTAGTGGTGTTGTTAATATACCCAATGGAGATATAGGAATAAGAGAGATAAACCGTGCTATGCAGATGGCAGACCATAATGCAAACATACCCAATGAATACGAAAAACTTCATATACTTCCATACAACTTCAAAGTTGATGGACAAGAGTTTATAGAAGATCCGCGAGGCATGAGTGGAGCTAGGCTAGAGGTTCAGACGCATATAATTACAGCGCAAAAATCATCCCTGAGCAATCTCGAAAAAGCTATCAAATCAGCTGGTGTTGATATAGACAATATCGTACTAAGTGCTTACGCTTCTAGTATCGCTGTGATAAATGAAGACGAAAAAGAGCTAGGAGTTGCTGTTATAGATGCTGGTGGGGCTACATGTAACCTTGCAGTCCATACAAATGGCGCCATAAGATATAATGACTTTCTAGGAGTTGGTTCATTGAATATCACAAATGACCTCTCAACTGCACTTCATACTCCTTTAGGTGCTGCTGAAAATATAAAAATAAACTATGGCTCACTTGATGGGGATTCTAGTGACCTTATAGAACTTCCTGTGATTGGTGATGATGGCTCAACTCACGAAGTATCTTTGGATATAGTATCAAATGTTATATATGTTCGCGTAGAAGAGACTCTTATGATACTTGCAAAGCTACTTGAAGATAGTGGCTACAAAGACCAATTGGGAAGTGGTATAGTTCTTACTGGTGGCATGACAAAGCTAAGTGGCATCAGAGAACTAGCCTCAGCTATTTTTGACAATATGCCTATAAGAGTAGCAAAACCAAAAGAGATGGATGGTCTTTTTGAAACACTAAGAGATCCAGGATACTCTACTGCTATCGGACTTGTACTTTATGGTGCTGGACATTTTACTCCTTATGAGATTGATTCAAACAAAAAGCTAAGATATAAAAATGAAGCAATAGCAGCAAGCAAAAATATACAAGAAGATTTAGATAGTAAAGAAGATGAGGCTCTCACGAGCTTTGAAGGTGGAATAGAAAGTGCTAAGGATAAGTTAGCAAGTATTAATATAGAAGAAAAAAAGAGTGGAAACGGTTTTTTAAGTAAAGTATGGAACCGTATGATACAATTATTTTAACAGGAGAGACTATGAGTGGTTTTAGTATAGAAGAAGCAAAACATGTTCACGGGGCGAAGATAAAAGTAATCGGTGTTGGTGGCGGTGGTGGAAATATGGTCAATCATATGATTGCACAAGGAGTAAGTGGTATAGACTTAATTGTCGCTAACACTGACGCTCAAGCACTAGAACACTCAAATGCCTCTATAAAACTACAACTTGGTGAAAAAAAGACTAAAGGTCTTGGTGCTGGAATGCAACCAGAAGTTGGAAAAGAGTCAGCTTTAGAGAGCTATGAGGAGATAAAAAGTGCACTTGAAGGTGCTGATATAGTTTATGTTGCTTCTGGACTTGGTGGTGGAACTGGTACTGGTGCAGCCCCTATCATAGCTCAAGCAGCAAAAGAGATTGGTGCATTGACTGTTTCAGTTGCAACAAAGCCTTTTATGTTTGAGGGTCGCAAACGAATGAAGCTTGCGATGGCTGGACTCAATGAGCTCAAAAAAGAGAGCGACTCTATCGTTGTTATCCCAAATGAAAAACTTCTCTCTATAGTTGAGCGAGGACTAGGCATACAAGATAGCTTCAAGATAGTTGATGATGTTCTTAGTCGTGCAGTTGGCGGTATGAGTCAAGTCGTACTATCTTCAAGTCAAGGCAATATAAATGTTGATTTTGCTGATGTTAAAACTGTCATGAGCCACAGAGGTATGGCACTTATGGGTGTTGGTGAGAGTAGTGGTGATGGGGCAGCTAGTGAAGCTGTCAAGAGTGCTATAGAGTCTCCCTTGCTTGAGAATATGTCTATCAATGGTGCATTAGGTGTTCTTATAAACTTTCATATACCTTCAACCTGCCCTCTTTCAGATATAAGTGAGGCTATGAACCTTGTTTATGATAGTGCTGATGAAGATGCTGATGTTATATTTGGTACTACAACTGACGACAATATGGCTGACGATAGCGTTAAAGTTACTATCGTGGCCACTGGATTTGAAAATAAAATCGAAAAAACAAAAGAGTTAAAGCTACTCAATGAGTCTCAAGAGGCTATCAAAAAAGAGAGAATTACTCGTCTTAAAAAAGCGAGTGGTGGCTACGAAGAACAAGAAGGTTATCTTGATATTCCTACTTATATTCGTCAACAAATGGACTAAAAAACTACCCTCTCCCTCTAGGAAGAAGCTTAGCTTCTTCCTAGTAAAAATCCTCTATCTATATTTGATAAATCCTTATAAAATTCCAACTTAAGGTTTGAGTCTTTAAGATAGCTTCTTATTTTATCTTTTTGGTCATATCCCATCTCACATGCAAGATATTTAATATCTCTATCTTTATATATATCTATGATTTTACGAAGTATCTCGTCTCCAATATCGCCACCATAAAGGGCAAGACTAGGCTCATATGAAAGCCCTACATGTAGAGGTTCATTGTTGGCGATATATGGAGGATTTGAAACCAATATATCAAAGCTTTTCTCATTAAAACTATTACATAAATCACTCTTGATGAACTCTATATCAACACCATGAATTTTTGAATTTTTCTTTGCTACATGTAAAGCTTCTTCGCTTATGTCTATCGCTGTTATAATTGCGTCAGGTACTAGGCAGGCTAACATGATAGATATGATACCAGAGCCTGTTCCTATCTCTACAATGCGTGGTCTTTTTATGCCTTTACATGTAGAGACAACAAGCTCAACTAACAGCTCTGTTTCAGGTCTTGGGATAAGTACGCTTGAATCTACGAAAAAAGATTTGCCATAAAAACTTGCACTGTTTGTTATGTACTCTATTGGTTCATTGTTTACTCGTCTTTTTACTAAGCCAAAGTAGCCCTCTTCTTCTATGTTTTCTTCAGCGTGAGTGATTATCCAAATCTGATCTTTTTTTAAGTATGAAGCCAAAAGGATTCTAGCCTCTTTGTTTGGTATGTCGCTTATGCTTTTTATAAGTTTTGTGGCTCTGCTCAAAGCCTCTTTAACTAACATCAACACCTAACTTATCAAGCCTTTCACTCAAAGCTGGATGTGTATGATAAAATATAACTGTTAGTGGATGAGAGAGAGGAAAGCTTTTGTTTTCATCTGCAAGCTTCATCAAAGCACTTGCTAACGCTTCTTTACTCTCACACTCACTTCCATACTCATCAGCTGCGTACTCATTGTGACGGCTCAAAAGTCCAAAAAGTGGCATCATAAAAAAAGATAAAACAGGCGAGAGAAGTAAAAATAGTATCAAAACCATATGAGGACTCTTTTGCATGTCCATACCAGCATATATACTCTCAGGAATATTGCCAAAAAATGCAAACATAACAAACAACATCAAAGCACTAGCTCCTATGTTTTTGATGATATCTCCATGCTTAAAGTGTCCTAGTTCGTGTCCCAAAACCGCTAAAAGCTCTTTTGTCTCAAGCTTTTTTACTAGAGTATCAAACAGCACAACTCTCTTAGACTTCCCAAGCCCTCCAAAATAAGCATTTAATCTCTTGTCTCTCTTGCTAGCATCTATCTTATAGACTCCACTACTCTTTAGTCCTGCCTTATTCATAAGGTTTTCTATGGCACTTTGAAGCTCTTTATCGTCTAGTGGCGAGAATTTGTTGAAGATAGGAGCTATTAGTGTTGGGTAAATCATATTGATAAAAAGCACAACAACAAAAACTGCAGCAAAACCGTATATCCACCAACTCTCAAAACTCACAATTATAAAAGCCAAGAGCCAGATAAGAAGTGAACCAAAAACAAGAAACATAGCTGCTTTTTTTATCTGGTCAATCAGATAGGTTTTTACATCTATCGTCGAGAAGCCATATCGCTTATCAAGATTAAACGACTGATACAAATCAAACGGTAGTCCTAAGACAAAGTTGATCGAGATAAAAGAGAGTACAAAAACTATAGTATAAATCATACTGTTATCAAAACTTATCAAACCATCAAGAGCCTTAAAACCAAACCCAATCCAAGCAAAAAATATCAATAAATCATACAAAGAGCTAATTATCGAGATTTTACTCGTCTCTATTTTATAATCTGCGGCTATTTTAAAGTTTTTTTCACTTAGTATTATCGCTTTGCCGTCTTTTCTTCGGGCTACAAACTTTAACTCCATAACACTTATATAGATTTTTGCAAGCGTATATAGAGTATATACAATCAACATCATTTCAAACATAGATATTTCCTATTTTTTAGCCCGAATTATAGCAAATTAATCTGAGGTTGAGGTTTATCTATGTAAAAACCTTAAGAGTAGTCTATCCCCATCTCTTTTACAGCTGAGAAAATATTGCTTGAGTGCACATACTCTGCTATTGTCTCAATACCAAGTTTTTTAGCAAAACTAACTATAGTCTCAACTACGATTTGTGCATTTTTATCGTTATCTATGTCTTGTATAAGTATTCCATCTATCTTAATATAATCTAGATTTAGTTTTGTCATATAAGAGAAGTTAGAAAAACCACTTCCAAAATCATCTA
>CAYOWG010000022.1:0-13381 GCA_964407605.1 uncultured Sulfurospirillum sp.
GAGCCAAATAGAGAAACGAGAGCAGGTTGCCTTTGAGTAAAAACTCTACATGTAGAGCAACTTTCATTCTTCAAACTTAACCTCTTGTACATTCGTGTCTTTTATGACCACTGTCCTAGCTATCTTGTCGTGCCAGCCTTGTTTTCTTTTGTCAAAAGCCGCCCAGATAAATCCGAGGAGAAAAATCGATGACAAAAAGTACCCAGCATAACGCAATAAAAACTGAAATAGCCTAGGTTTTTTACCTGTTTTTGCATCTACGATAGTTAGTTTTGTTATCATCTTGCCAGGTGTTGCTGATTTGTATATCCAAAAAAGTAGCACTATTAGTGCAGGAAAAAGATAATTTAACAACAAGTTCTCTGTGCCCTCTATGCTAAATGAGCTTGCCCAATAGCTCATGTTTTGTACGCTAAGCTCTGTACTGTTGTAATTTACTCCATAAATCAATGCCACAATAGGAAGCATTATGAAAAGCAACACAACCGTGTCAATTAAGACAGCTAAAAACCTAATCCAAAATCCTGCATAAACCATACTAACTCCTCGCTTTTTTTGAATTTTGATAGACAAAAGCAAGCACTTCTGCCACCGCCTTGTATAAAGTCTCTGGTATCACATCGTCTATCTCACACTTTTTGTATAACTCTCTTGCTAGGGGTGGATTTTCGACGATTTGCACGCCATGTTCTCTTGCTATTTCTTTTATCTTCAATGCCAAGTGATCTACCCCTTTTCCTACTATCTTTGGTGCATTTTCTTTGTCTGTATCGTACCTAATGGCTACTGCAAAGTGAGTTGGGTTTGTTATGACTACATCTGCACTTGGTATATCTTGCATCATTCTTTTTTTTGACATCTCCATCTGTACTCTTTTGATACGAGCCTTTAAAAGCGGGTCTCCCTCCATCTGCTTAAACTCATCTTTTATCTCTTGCTTGCTCATCTTTAGCTCTTTGAAGTAGTTGTATCTTACAAAAAATAGATCAAAAAGACCAAGAAAAAGATACAAAAGCAACATAACAGCAATCAAAATCATCGACTTTTCTTTAAGCCACTCCATCTGATCATAAATCGGAAAAAATACAATAGAAGGCAACTCTTTAATAAAGTCAAACAAAAAATAGTAAGCAAGAAGCATCACAAGAGTGACTTTCACTACAATTTTAACACCCTCTATAAACTTCTTCATAGAGACAAGATTCTTTAGACCTTTTATGGGATCTATCTTTTTAAAATCAGGTATTAGTGGCTTACTAGTTGCTAAAAATCCAAACTGCAATAGTCCTGCAATCACTCCAGAAACTGCAATTATAAATGCTAAAGGTAAAACCATAAGAGCAAACTCTCTAAATACAGTAAGCGTCAAAATCATAATATCATTTTTATCGTAATCAGTTCCTATATATGCATGAACAAAACGATATAAATTAAACATCTTCTGCTTGATATACGGAAGAAGTGCTAAAAAAGCAGCCATTGCAACTGTAAGTGTTACAAAACCACTAGCATCTTGACTTCTAGGAACATTGCCCTCTTTTCTAGCATCCTCAATCTTTTTGGGTGTAGGCTCTTCAGTTTTTTCCTGATCGTCCTTTGCCATAGACTCTTAAATCTCTTTATGAGTTATTTTCATCGAAAAATCCAGCCAAACAGCTTGATGTATAAGGCTTCCAGTGCTTATGGCATCAACTCCACTACTAGCATAAGATTCTATCGTGTCAACTGTGATATTGCCACTTGCTTCAAGCAGGATATGAGGAGCATTTTTATCTCTATATATAAGAACTTTTTTTATCTCTTGGACACTCATATTGTCGCACATAATCATATCTATCTTGCACCTCATCGCCTCTTTTGCTGCATCAAAGCTAGAGCACTCTATCTCTATCTTTGTTGTATAGGGAAGCTTTTTTCTTGCTCTATTTACAAAATCTTCTAAGTTATCTATAGTTTCTTTATGAGTGTCTTTAAGCATCAAGCAGTCATCAAGCCCCATACGATGGTTACTTCCGCCACCACACCTAACAGCATACTTTTCAAAAACTCTAAGCAATGGTCTTGTTTTTCTAGTATCTAAAAGCTTTACTTTGGAGCCATTTAAAACTTTTACATATCTGTTCGTATTTGTCGCTATGCCTGAAGCGTGTTGAAGCAGGTTCAAAAGAGTTCTCTCGCACATCAAAAGTTTTTTGGACTTTCCTTTGATGGTGACTATCTCATTCCCATACTCCAGCATATCTCCATCTTTTTTGTGAAACTTATACTCTAGTTTTTCAACTTTACATAGTGCTTTTGCATAAGCAACGCCAGCTAAGATACCTCTATCTTTTGAGATTATCTTCGCCGTTGCTTTTGTGTTGCCTCCAAGAAGACAAAACAGATCCCCTCGTCCTATATCTTCGCTCAATGCTGCTTTAACAAAATCTTTTATCATAGCTCAAACATCCTATTTAGTGCTTTAAAAGCATATTTTCTAGTCTCTTCACTTATCTCAATTTCGTTCTCAAATCTACCCTCTTTTATGCTCAAAAGCACATCTCTTACATCTTCAAGTCTTGTCTCGTTCATAGTTGGACACTCTGGTTTTGTTGAAGAGAGTATATAAGCGTTCTTTTTTTTTAGCCTTTTGACCATGTTATACTCCGTACCAACTACCACTTTTTGTTCCAAAGGCAGCTCTTTTATGTACTTTATAATCTGACTAGTAGAGCCTACAAAATCGGACTTAGCACAGACTGAGGGCTTGCACTCTGGGTGGGTTACCACTAGGATATCTGGATGTTTTTCTCTATAAAACTCTATGTCCTCTACATCAAAAAGCTGATGAACTGAACAAAAACCGTTATAGCAAAGTATATCAGCCTCTTTTGGATCGCTCCCATCGCCAACAACACAGGATTTTAGTCCCATATCTATCGCTATATTTTGCCCCAAACAGCGGTCTGGCACAAATAGTATTTTTTTTCCACTCTTTAGTGCTTTTGTTATGATGATTTTTGCATTTGAGCTTGTGCATACATATCCACCCATCTTGCCAACCGCTGCCTTTACTTCAGCTGAAGAGTTTATATAAGTAACAGGCATGATATCCTCTTTTTTGATACCGCTCTTCTCTAAAATAGCTACATTTTCATCATAATAACCAACATCTATCATCTTAGCCATAGCACAACAAGCTATTTTGGGCATCAAAACTCTCTTGTGTGGAGCTAGTATCTTTACGCTTTGTCCCATAAAGCCAACTCCACAAAATATAAGAGTTGGATTCTTATCTTTTGCAGCAAACTCAGCAAGACCTAGCGAATCGCCAGTAAAATCTGCCATATCAAATACTTCGTCTTTTTGGTAATAGTGAGCTACAATAGTCACAGCTAATTCTTCTTTTAGTTTTAAAATCTCTTCTTTTAATGTCAAAACTATTCCTCTTTTATATTTTTGAAGCTTATAATTATAACAAGTTTAGTATAATTATGCTCATTATTTTATTAAAGGCAGTACATGGATTTCTTGTTAAATATCAATATTCAGTTTTATATCATCGCATATCTAGTGGGAGGCATCCCTTTTGGGCTTCTTTTGGTAAAAAGATTTGCATCAATCGATGTTAGGGAGAGTGGCAGCGGAAGTATCGGTGCGACCAATGTTTTAAGAGTTCTAAAGGAGTCAAATCCAACTCTAGCTAAAAAGATAGCTGCCTCAACACTGCTTCTTGACGCACTTAAAGGTATAGCAGTTTTAGCCCTTGGCAAGTTTGCATTTGAACTAAGCGAACAGACACTATGGATGATTGCGATTCTTGCAGTTGTAGGTCACTGCTATAGTCCTTTTTTGAAGTTTGAAGGAGGCAAAGGAGTTGCAACTGGCATGGGCGTTATGCTTTTTATGCTTCCTATTGAAACTGTTATCGCTATAATTGTTTGGTTTATAGCTGGAAAAACTATCAAAATCTCATCACTCTCATCACTAGTCGCTCTTTTGGCTCTGCTTGTCTCGTCATTTATAATCCACCCTGATATCCCTGAGATAAAAACTCATGCCCCAATACTGATAATCGCTTTTTTGATTGTCTATAAGCATCTACCAAACATAATGAGACTATTTAGTGGCAATGAGTCAAAAGTCGTATGACGATAGAGATTAAAAACCTATCGTTTGATGCAATCATCGGGATTTTACCCGCTGAGCGTATAAAGCCTCAAAAAGTTATCGTACATGTAGAGCTTGATTATGAGTACAAAAATGGCGTATTTATAAACTATGTAGATCTGGCAAGTTTGATAAAAAACTCTATAATAAAAAACAAATTTAGACTGATTGAAGATGCACTTTTGTCTTTACATGTAGAGATAAAAAATCAATTTTCTCAAATATCTTCAATAAGACTTAAAATTTCTAAACCTACTATTCTCGACTATTGCGATGTTTCGCTTAGTTCATATTTGAAATATTAAAATAAACTAAAAAAAACTTTAAATTTACCTAAAATTATGCTATACTTCGCATCTAATAACCTTAAAGGAATATAATGAGAATTTTAATAGTAGAAGATGAAGTTACTTTAAACAAAACAATCGCTGAGGGACTTCAAGAGTTTGGATATCAGACTGATAGTTCTGAGAACTACAAAGATGCTGAGTATTATATTGGTATCAGAAATTATGACATGATTTTGACTGACTGGATGCTTCCTGATGGAGATGGTATCGATTTGATAGCACTTGTTAAGCAAAAAGCGCCAAGAACTGCTTGTGTTATAATCTCTGCAAAAGATGACAAAGAGAGCGAAATCAAAGCACTTAAAGCTGGAGCTGATGACTACATCAAAAAGCCTTTTGATTTTGATATCTTAGTAACTAGAATCGAAGCTAGACTTAGATTTGGCGGAACAAATATTATCAAGATTGATGATTTAGTAATAGACCCTGATGAAGAGAAAATCACATATAAAGGTCAAGAGATTGAGCTAAAAGGTAAGCCTTTTGAAGTTCTAACTCACCTAGCTCGTCATAGTGATCAGATCGTCTCTAAAGAGCAGTTACTAGACGCCATCTGGGAAGAGCCAGAGCTAGTTACTCCAAATGTAATCGAAGTTGCAATCAACCAAATCCGCCAAAAGATGGATAAGCCTTTAGAAATCTCTACAATCGAAACGGTAAGACGTAGAGGTTATAGATTTTGTTTTCCAAAAAAAGTATAAAAAACAAATTTGCTTTACAATTAGTGCTAGCTCCGGTTGCACTAATTGTAATCTTCTCTGCCATCCTCTACAACTACATCAAGCTTTCCATTTATGAAGATATCCATAACCAACTAATAAAAGAAGCAAAAATTATTGCCAAAGAATATGTTCCCAATTTTGATTTTGAAAAAACAAAACTGTTTGATCGACTTCTTGCTGTTTATCCAAATGAGCCTAAAATTATCGAAAAAAAAAATAGCACAAACAAGATGCATAAAATGCATTTTATGCACCACAAAGAAGCAGGAGAGGTGTTCGCTACTATATATTATCCTCTTGATTCTGAAAAGTCTATATTTTTATCATTAACTAAAAATATCTCAAATAGTGATAAACTTTTAGAAAAAATCCTACAAAGTATTGTTGTTATGAACTTTATTACCATTTTTATAATTATATTTTATGCCCTTCTTCTCTCAAGAATTCTCATTATCCCCATACACTCTCTTGCAAAAAAATTGGCTCAGATGGACGAAAATTTTTTTCAATCAATAAATACAAAAAATATTCCTGACGAGTTTGTACCTCTTGCTATAAGTATAAATAAGCTCATAACAAGAATTCACACTTTCGTAAAGTATCAAAAAGAGCTTTTTGTAGGAACAGCTCATGAGCTTAAAACTCCTCTTGCTGTCATGAAGACAAAAAATGAAGTTACTCTTCTTAAAAAAAGAGATGAAGCAAGATATATAGAGACTCTTTTACAAAATAACAAAACAATCGATGAAATGAATAAGATGATAAGCTCAATCTTGGAGATAGGAAGATTTGAAGGTGCTCAGTTTGAATTGCCTGTAGAGATAGACTTGATTGAATTTTTAAAAGAACAAGCAAATAATTTTAAAATCCTTGCTCATCAAAAAAAGAAGGTTTTTGTTACAAATTTTTCGCCCAAATCATTTCCTATTATGATACAAACTACGCTAATTGTACACATACTGCAAAATTTTGTACAAAACGCTATCAAGTTTACAGATGAAGGTGGAACTATAGAGATAAAAAGCTTCACAGATTCAGATGGCATCAATATCCATGTGCTAGATGAAGGAATAGGGGTAGATGAAAGCAGAGATCTATTTGCTCCATTTAGAAGATATGGAGGAAAAGAAGGGGCTGGGTTAGGTCTGTTTTTAGCAAAAGGAGCAGCTGATGCTTTAGGTGCAACGATCAGTATAAAAAATAGAAAAGAGAGACAGGGAACGGCAGCAACTCTACATATTCCCCTTTCTAGTAAAAAACTAACAAAAAATGCCAAAAAATGTGATATATAAGCCTAGTTTTAGTTTTATTAGTGTATAAAGTTGAAAAATTTAAGAACTAACTTTATTTCCTTTTATAAAAAGCATGAAGGTAGTTAGAAAGTAGCTCAATATGTCCCTTTTGATAACCGATGAATGTATAGCCTGCGATGCATGTAGAGATGAGTGCCCAAATGAAGCAATAGAAGAAGCGGATCCCATATATATAATAGACCCTGATACTTGCACGGAGTGTGTTGGTCACTATGATGAACCTTCTTGTATATCAGTTTGCCCTGTTGAATGCATAATCCCTGATCCAGATAATATTGAGTCGATGATGGAGCTTAAGCTAAAGTTCAAGCAAATTTTAAGCGAAGAAGTAAGCTAAACTAGATGGCAAAACGAACTGCTGTTATAGATATCGGTTCAAGCTCAGCCAGAATGGTTGTTTTTGAAAAAAGTAGCTCTTATGCTTTTCATCTAATCAAAGAGATAAAAAGCCGCATAAGGATAGGCGAGGGAGCCTATGAAAATGACGGAGAACTCCAAGATATTCCAATGCAAAGAGCGTTTGATGCTCTAGAGGACTTTGTGCAGATCATAAAAAATCTAAAATGTAACAAGACTTTTTGTGTCGCAACTTCTGCCTTGCGTGATGCTCCAAATGCAAAGATATTTATAAAAAAAATCAAAAAAGAGCTTAATCTAAATATAAAAATAATTGATGGTAAAAAAGAGGCCGAATTTGGTGCCCTAGCTTCGATAAATCTTCTTAAGCCTATAAGTAATGCAACTACTATCGATATAGGCGGTGGCTCAACCGAGCTAGCATGTATAAAAAATGGGAAGATAGTAGATACTATCTCAATAGACATTGGAACTATTAGACTAAAAGAGCTTTTTTTTGATAAAGCAGATAACTTTGCTGGAGCAATTGAGTTTATCAAAGAGGAGTTAAAACTCCTCCCAGTACAGTTTAAAACAAAGACTATCATAGGTATAGGCGGAACGATAAGAGCCTTTTCAGATATGGTCATGAAAGATATAAACTATCCTCTTGAGACTCTTCATGGCTTTGAGTATAGTATAAAAAAACATAAGTGTCTGCTAGATAAAATCATAACAGCAGACAAGACAGAGCTTAAAGAGTTGGGTGTAAAAAAAGATAGATTTGATACGATGAGAGAGGGCTGTATCATCTTTAAAGCTCTGATTTTTGAGTTAGGTGTAGAAGATGTTATCGCAAATGGAGCTGGAGTTAGAGAGGGAGTATATCTTCAAGACCTACTTCGCTCATCCCATAAAAAATTCCCTCAAAACTTTAGAGTAAGTGAAAGAAGTCTTAGTGATAGATTTGTAATGGATAAAAAAGAGAGCTTACATGTAAGCAAGCTAGCTCTTATGCTTTTTGATACGCTTAGAGATATGCATAAGATAGATGATTTATATAAAAAAGAGTTAAAAACTGCTGCTAAGCTTTATAGTGTAGGGAGGAGCCTTAGTTTTTATCAGGAACATCTTCATAGTTTTTATTTTATAATAAACAATTTAAACTATAATTTTTCTCATAAAGAGAGAGTTTTGATAGCTCTTTTGGTAAAGTACCACACAAAAAAATTACCTAGTTTTGAAGATGTTAAAGCTTACGAGCTACTACTTCCTAAGATTGAGGTAGTAAACTGGCTGAGCTTTATAGTCTCTCTTGCAAAATCACTAAACACTAGCTTCTCAAATGCACAAATGCACTTCTCTTACGAAAACCACACACTAACCATAAAAAGTCCTCAAAAACTCTTTTTAGCAAAAGAGGAGATAAAGAAGCTAGTTAAGCCAGCCTCTTTTGCGATAGTTATAGAAAAAATCTAAAACTGTCTTCCTATAGTAAACTCAAAACTAGAAGTTTTATCGCCCGTTTCTTCTAATAAAGCATGTGCAAAGATAAGTGAAATCGGTCCCATAGGCGAGAGCCACTCTAAAACTGCACCAGTTCCAGCCCTTATCTTATCATCTATAGCATCATGACCTATCATCCCATAATCAAAAAACAGCGCTCCACGCATCTTTAATCTCTCTACGAGAGGAAAACTTGCTTCTACTGTATTTATTAACATCATATTGCCGTTATAGAAACTCTCATGACCTACTACTGCTATTGGTCCAATAGTACCTGACTCATAGCCTCTAACAGTACGAATTCCACCCATAGTTAGATACTCATCGATAGGTATATATCCATTGTCATATAGATAATGTGCTTGCATCTTATATCTTAAAATCAAGTCATATTTCATAATATCTCTAAGTCCATAGTAGTAGTTAAACCTTGTTGCACTCTTGATAAACTCAGCATCCCCGCCAACACCAGCATACTCTAAAGAACTCTTAAAGATGATACCCTCGCGAGGAAGTTGGAAGTTATCAGTACTGTTGTATCTCACACTAGGGATAACTGCACTTTTAAGCAGGTTGTTATATACTATCTCGTTTACAGGAATACTATCGGCATAATCATACTGTCTATCTTCGATAATATACCCAAACGAAACACCCCAATGCCTTCCAAGTCTTCTGCCTATGTTGATGTTAGCTCCTGTTACTATGGAATCATAGTTTGTTGTACTTGTATCATGATTGTACTCTGTGTTTCTTCTATATGCGCTTCCACCTAAACTATACACCGAATCAAAAAGACGAGGATTTTGCAAAGAGAGCCGACCGCTTAACTCTTTATCGCTTCTCTCAATATCGACTGAAGCTGTCATGCCTGAGCCAAATATATTTGAATCAGAAAGATTTGCACTCAAAAGAAATCCGTCACTAGAGCCATAACCTATACCGCCACCTATGCTTCCTGTTGATGCTTCAGTGACTTCAACAATCAAGTCAATCTTATCTCTACTTACTCTTTTTTCTATTATATTTACAGTCTCAAAATAGCTACTTCTTCCAAGCGCACTTTTAGTATCTCTCAAATCAGTTCTGCTATACAAATCTCCTGCGGCTAAAAAAACATCTCTTCTTACTACTCTATCTATCGTTCTATTATTGCCTGATATGCGAACATCATTTATAAAAACTTTATCACCCGGGACAATTCTAAGGTATATATCTACAAGAGCCTCTTTAGTTTTTTTATTGATATCTGGTATAACTCTTACAAAAGCATACCCTAAATCCGCAACAGCAGTCTCTACTCTTTTAAGATCTCTCCTAAGACGAGTTACATCAAAAACATCACCACTATGAAGAATCATCTCATCTTTAAGCTCTTCTACTGATATGTTTAAATCCATTGGCATTTTAATATCAACAGTACCTATTCTATACTGCTGTCCCTCATCAATATCATAGCTTAAAGTTGCAGTATAGCTATCCATGTAAGCCTTTAGAAAAGGGTTACTTACGACAGTATCCAAGTAGCCGTACTCCATATATACATCTTTGATTCTAGCAGGGTCATTTGGCAAGTCGTTTAGCCTAAGCTTTCCATCATTAAACCCCCACATCCAAGGAAGCCACTCTGCCTCTTTGTTTGCAATGCGAGGCTCAAAATCACTATACTCCAAGTTCTCAGCCCCACGCATCTCAACAGACTCTATAAAAATCTCTTCGCCACGATTTATCAAAAATGTAACCTTCATAGAGGATCCACTCATGATCTCAGTATCATGCTCGACTATCGTATCAAAGTAACCTTGAGCTTCATAAAATTTGATGATTCTAAGTTCGCTTAGTGCTGCTCTATTAACATCATAAACCTCGCCTTTTCTCATGCCTAGAAATCCCAATACCTTCTCTTTATCATTCTCTCCAATGCCCTCAAGCTCTATCCTAGCAATCGTTGGCTTCTCTCTAAAGTGAAAAACTATCTCTCCCTCACCGAGCTCTTCAACCCAAATATCCTCAAAATAACCTTGCTTATAAAGAGTCTTAACGGCTTTATCTATAATCTCTATATCGACAGAATCGCCTTTTTTAATCCCTATCATCTCTGAAGCAATTTCATCAGATAGATGGATTAAACCATCAAATTTTAAGCTTTTTATAACAGTAGCTTGAGTAAGAGAAGTCATAAAAATAAACATTATTAAGAATCTTTTCATTATATACCTTATAGTTTTCAATTAAAGTGGATATAATATCATTTTAAGAATTAATAGGGGATAAAATGACTATAGGCATTGTAGGACTAGGGCTGATGGGCGGCTCTCTTGGACTAGCGCTTCAAGATACAAAACTCGTCACAAAAGTTTTAGGATATGACCACAACCTAACAAACTGCGAAGATGCGTTGAAGTTAAAACTTATAGATGAGATAGTCTCATTTGATGAGATTAAAAAGTGCGATATCATCTTTCTTGCTATCCCTGTTGAGGCTATCATAAAAACTCTTGGCTCTCTAAAAGACATAGATAAAAAAACAACGATTATAGACTTGGGTAGTACAAAAAGCAAGATTATAGATTGCGTTCCAAGTTCAATTCGAGAAAATTTTCTAGCAGCTCACCCCATGACAGGAACAGAAAAGTTTGGTCCTCACGCTGCATTTAAAACCTTATATCAAGATATGATAGTAGTTTTTTGTGACACTAAAGACACAGCAGATTTTCATAAAGATAGAGCAATACAAATCTTCTCTCATATAGGCATGAGGATAGTTTTTATGGAGGGCAAAGCACATGACAGACATGCTTCTTTCATATCTCATCTCCCTCACGCGATAAGCTATGCTTTAGCAAACAGCGTCATAGGACAAGAAGACCCAAAAAGCATACTACTTTTAGCAGCTGGTGGATTTAAAGATATGAGTCGCCTTGCAAAAAGCTCTCCTGCTATGTGGGCAGATATATTTAAACAAAATCGTGAAAATCTACTCTTATCGCTAGAGCTTTTTGAAAAAGAGCTTTTTGCTTGTAAAAAGATGGTAAAAGAGAAAAAGTGGGAAGAGTTAGAAGAGTGGATGAGCAATGCCACCACACTTCATAAGGTGTTATAGTCTAGCGTAACTTATAGTGCTCGTTATCATCAGCTCTTACAAATAGTTCACTGTTGGAATCAAAAAACATTTGATTGTCAAAATCTATCAAGACATGCTTGCAATTTTTCTTTCTAATATCGTTTGTATAAGAGGCTAGTTTGCTTATCTCTTTTTTTTCAAACAACGATGAAAACACTTCTTTTGCTTTGCTCATATCTGGGCTAGATATAAAAACTTCAAACCAATTTTTTCCAATCACTTCATCTTTTGCATAACCCAAAAGGTCTGCTCTGTCTTCGTATTCTACTATAATAGCTTCAGAATTTAATACAACAGTAAAATCATATATTATAAACACCTATAATTAAGATAAACTATTTATACTTAAAATCAAAAAACTAATCAACTCTTTTTTTATAGATCTTAGCTTCTAACTCTCTTATTTGCCTATCTGTTTCTTCACTCTCGCCCCTTCTTTTTAAAAGCGATTTTAAGCGTTCTTTATTATTCTTAAACTTTGGAAGAACATACTTTTTTCTTCTGATAACAAAAATAACAAAAACGGTAACCATAACACCGCAAACAAATGCGATAACTAAACTCAAATAATTATTTTTTGGTTCAAGTCCAATCTCTGTCTTACTTGAGGTTAGCTGCACTGACTCTTCTTCGGCAGTCTTGTTAACATAAATATCTATAGCTTCTGTGCTTTTTGTAGTGATTGTTTTAGTTTCTGAATCATAGTAGGTTATCAGAAAAGGAGGGATTGTAAAGTCTTCAAGCGAAGAGATAGAAAACTTCTGCACAAACTCACCTTTCATCACATCATGTGTTGCTATTGACTTTACAGTTGGTTTATCACTAAAAATGTTTGCATTTTTTATCTCTGGCACAAATGGCTCGATATCATCAAAATTTCCATTCCCTACTATCTTTAAAACTACATTTACAGCCTCATTTTGCTCTATTTCCTTCTTGTCAACCTCGATGGATATATCAAAATTACCGTAGAGACTCGCACCTTCTAGCTTCTTGACTTGAAGATTTAGACTGTTTGAAAAAACTGTTTTCCAAGTTAGTTGGTTTGTTAGCCTAGAAAATATATCTCGACTTTGATTTATAACACCAATATCTACCCTAGCAGGATTTATCTCAAAACTTCCACTTTTTTGAGGGAATATAAAGAAGTTTACCTTTTGAATAACAAAGCCATTTTGAAGTTCTGGTTTACTCTTAATGCCCTCTTTTACCCAAAAACCATCAAACTTAGGAGGAGTAAATCGAAGCTCTCTTACATCAAAGTTTTCCTCTCGCTTAAAGATAAATTCAACTGCTACTGCTTCAAACTGCATAACGCTAGTATCTTTTATCCTCATCTCTAAAGTAAACGGACTATTGCTCATATCTGCTTTTTTTACTTCTACGCGTAGAGGTTTCGTAAGCTCTATTTTTCCATCTACTTCAATCTCAAAAGGGGCTATGTCGATGCTTTTAAACGGCAAAAATGCATAATGCTTCTCAAATCGCTTTGTCGTTCTTCCGTTAACAATCTCAATATTTTGCTGTATTCCTGTTGAGATAACTTCAAAGCCTCCAACACTAGTAATCTCTGGAAATTTTACACTCTTTCCACTAGCACTCAAAACAAGAACTACTTGCTCCCCCGCTACTACACTGTTTTTTGTCACAAATGCCTCTGCCGCAAACAAAGAGCTTATCAAAATCAATAAACTACCAAGTAATTTCATTTTGCTCTCCTTTTTTCAACTTCATCGGCTTAGTTTTAAACTCTTTTTCGTTCATGCGTTTTTCCCATTTTCTAGCTTCTGCTTCACTCATTTTTTTAGGCTCATCCTCGGGTTTGCCCTCGCTCTTTTTAGGCTCTTCTTTTTTAGGCTTTTTCTTTTCGTCGTCGCTTTT